>DASWHT010000001.1:0-12248 GCA_036398075.1 Binatia bacterium
CAACGCACTAAAAAGATCCTACCAGCTAAAAGCTGGCGTGGACCTAACTTCAAAAAAGTGTAAACCATGCGCCCGGTCTAATATGTAAAGGATGCCCGGCTTGCACAAAACCATGAAAGCACAGGCTGCTCAAAAACCGCTCAGAGGCGAGGCGCTACTATTGCTTTAAAATTTTCGCCAGCTCAGCCTTGAACTGAAGTCCTTCGTCCGACTCGCCCTTGAGATAGTAGGCAATCGATTCCTTCGGCTCCTGCACCGTGACCCGATTTTCGTGCAAATACTTGTGCATTATCGTCCCTTCCACCAGGTGGGAGCTGCGCGACTCGTGTTTTTGCAGAATCGTTTGTGCTTCCTTGGTGGCCATGAAGGCGACAAACAGCTTGGCGAGATTGGGATGGGCGACGTTTTTCGGCACGCTGAGTTGGAAATAGTCTGTATTGATGGGCGACGTTCCGGGCACCGCCATGATCGGCGCGCCCTTGGTCTGCCAGGTCCACATGGCGCCCAAAGCGTCGCCGATGTTCGCCATCACTGGAAATTCACCGCTGACGATGCGTTCCTCTTCGCTGTAGCGCAGCCGGCCGCCGCTGATGGCCACGAGCTTGCGCGCGAAGTCCTTGACTTTCTCCTGGCCCCAGTTGAGCGATAACTCCGCCAGCCAGGCAACGTAAGGCGGTATCGCCAACTTGCCGGCCCACGCCGGACTTAAACGCGGGTCGATCAAATCGAGATAATTCTTGGGCGCTTTGTCTTTGGGAATCAGATTGACGTTGTAGATAATCCCGTTGGGCGAGGTGTAAACCAGCACGGCTTCGTTGGGATAGATCTCCATCTCTTTTGTCACCCAGGGAAACAGGCCCGCGTAATTGACCTTTTCGAGGGCGTTTTCCACATGCATCAACGCCTGGTGCGACTGCGAACCAAGAAAAATATCCGACGACGCGTTGCGCCCCGACTTGATCTCTGTGATATGCCGTGCCGCCCGCGCGTTCATGTCCGGGCCGGCCGCGAAGTTGATGCGCGTCTTTAAGCCAAATTTCTTGTTGAACGCGGCTTCCAGATCGGCGAGCCCTTTTCTCCCGCCGAAGGTTTGCGCGCCGGCAACGAAGGTTATTTCATCCTCCTTCTTCGCTCCCGCGATCAGCGACTCGACGCTTTCCGCGGCGAATCCCTCGGTCGCGACAAGCAGGAAGATAATCGAAGAAAAGACTAATCCCAGATAACAGCTCGCGCGAAGTCGCAAAGCACGCCATGCATCAACCGGATTACAAACTCGAAATCCGAAATCCGAAATTCGAAACAATCTCAAATGATCAAAACCAAGAAAATTCCAAACAAGCCCGTTTTGAATTCCATAACTAGGTTTCCGCGTCTTCGGGTTTGTTTCGGTCCGCGGGGCCGCTTTCGAAATTCGGATTTCGGATTTTCTGATTCGTTTACGCATCGGCGGCCTCACTTTCAGAATCGAGTTTAAATTCCGCCGGCACCCAACGCAGGATTTCGTTTTTCGCCGGATCGCGAATGATCCCCACCGGGTCCTCGCCGCGCTGCACGGCTTCGATCGACTGCTTGAACATTTTGCGCAGCAAAATGACGCCTTCGTCGGAGACCCCGAGATGCTCCTGAGTGCGGTCGAAGATCGCCCCCTGGCTTTCCTGGGCGCAGCGGTCCTGATCGCCGCGCGCGATCCAGCCGGTCTCCTCATCCCAGCGGTATTTGCCGTGCACGCTGTCGAGCAGACCTTGCTCCGATTGGTCAGGCGGTAACTTCGCCGCCTTGCCGTCGATAGTGGGAGAAAAGTAAAGCGTGAAATGCATCGTGTTGGTGTCGTCGGTGGGCACGCGCCAGCGTAGCGCCTCGTAGCCCTCATGGGTAGCGGCAAACGCCGCCGGATGGTCTTCGGGCAAGTGATATCCCACCTTGTTCATGTTGGGCATCAAAAACAAACTGATGGTGCGGAAATACTCATCCCCCACGCGGCGCGTGAAAGTATCGCGAATACCGTACTCGGTAGCATCCGAAGTCAGTCTTTCATCTTTCCAGAGGCGGGTCTTGGGCGTGCGATGCAGCCACTTGAAATGGTGCTGATCGACGCTGTTCTCGACCATCTGCAAAAAGTTGCAATGGACGACGCGCCCGCTGAGCGAGCGGACACCGTCGTCGCGCACCAGAACATCGTAACGCGGCAACAGCGGCGCCGGGTCGGGACCGAGATAGGCGAAAATGATTCCCGCCAGCTCCTGCGCCTTGTACGCGGGCTGACGCATGCGCTGCCGGAACGTGCTGTCCGCCGGCTCGCCGGGCGTTTCCAAGATCTTACCCTCGACGTCATACAGCCAACCATGATAACAGCAGCGCAGTCCGCCGTTTTCGATATGACCGAATTCGAGGGAGGTCCCCCGATGCAGGCAAAGCAAAGTGAGCAAGCCCGCGCGGCCGTTTTCATTGCGAAACAGCACCAGGTCTTCACCGAGAAGCCGTCTTTTGACCGGCCGGTTTTTTAATTCATTGCTAAAACCGATGGGGTGCCAGTAGCGGCGCAACATCTCGCCACCGGGAGTCCCCTTGCCCACGCGAGTCAGCATTTCGTTTTCTTCACGACTCAACGCCATATTTGTGCTCCTCGGTCTGAACCGATTACCTCCGTCACTGCGGCATAAAATATCCGAGCAGGTCCGGGGGTGTCAATATGACAAAGGAACGGCTTTGCTCACGCGTAAGGGAAGTGATGCAATTTGTTCGACGGCTCGGAGCCCGTCAAGCTTACTGCTTGATGAAATACTGCATGGGCATTTTGCCTTGTTCAAAACGCGCGTCGTATTCCATTCCTTCGCGAATCCGTTCCAGATAATTGTCCCGGTTCACGCCGAACAGCTCATAGCGCGAAAGATGATTCAAGAGAAACGTGTGCACGCCCATCTGGTAGAGCTTGCCCACGGCCCCCGAAGTCAAGGCGTCATGCTCTTCCTTGGTAATCCGGAAGTCATTTAGCGCGGCTTCCGGTTCCTCTTTCATCCGTTTGCGGAATGCGGGATCGTTGTCCGTCATATAGAGAAGCTTATTGACCTGATAGACGCTCATCTCGTTCCCCGTTTAATCGAATTTCCACACCGAGTAACCGGAGCCTTCATCATTTTCCAGGAACAGCGGCCTGGTCTTGCCTACCGCGCCGGTGACCGTGATCCAGTTCAGTAGCTCGCCGCTGTTGTTGCCGGCGTGATTGATGCGCTCTTCGGTGGCGCGCCGGGCAAGCGCCTGGTACTGCCCTTTGACGAGCAGTCCGGAAATAGTTTCCATCCATTCGGTGTCGGTCCAGCCCCTGAGCGGTCCGCCGACGTCCTGGGCGAAACAGCCGCTGGCGATAAGCGCGACCCGCTCCTTCCCTTCCCACGCGTCGATAAACCGGCGCAGCATGCGACCCAGGGCAAGGCAACGACTTGCCAGAGGCAACGGCGAAGCAAATCCATTCGTATAGATCGGGATCACCGGCAGTGCCATTGCCGGGTTGAGAAAGTGCAAAGGCACCATGAGCGAGTGATCCGGGCGAAGCTCATGGG
This sequence comes from Binatia bacterium, assembly GCA_036398075.1. Taxonomy (GTDB): domain Bacteria; phylum Desulfobacterota; class Binatia; order UBA9968; family UBA9968; genus DATACQ01. The sequence continues at coordinate 3,558 of DASWHT010000001.1, forward strand.
CCGCGGCCAAGTCGAATTTGTCATGCACTCCGTACTTGAACAGCGCCTGGGCCATGGAAACATGTCCCTTGACCACGTAACGCGGCATCGGACACCAGGATTCCTGAGGCCCCTGGGCTTCCTCGGCCATGCCGACGCAAAAGGACGGCAAGTTGTTATAAAAGAAGTTCACAAAGTGATCGCTGTCCACTTCGATAATAACGTCAGGCTCGGCCTTCTCGACTTGCTCGCGAACCTGCTTCATGAGCGCTTCGCCCTTCATTTTTCCCGGCGCCTGCGCCATCTCGTAGACAAGCCTGGGCGGATGCGGCACGCCAGCGGCTAACACCAATTTTGCCATAAATGGTTCCTCTCTTTTATCCTCTTAACATTGGGTCTAAGAAGCAGTCAATAAACGAAGCCACTTCGCGGGCGGGGTTTTGACCCCGCCCTTGACCAAAGGGGATGCTCGCCCCCTTTGGAAACCCCATAATGTTGTTCCCGCCTCAAGAGGCGGGGTTTACATAGAATAAATTTTGCATGTTTGCCGACAGGCTGACCCAGGCGCAATATTCTATTACGCTGGATATACGGCACTCACCTACGGGGCGATCTGTGGTACAGGGCAATCCAGCGAAGGGTTCGCCGCGGCTGGCAGTTCAGAGATAAGCTTCCGACGAAAGGTAGGCGATCCGTCAGAATGTTGACGGGATGCTCGCAAAAGGGCTCGCATGTTGGCCTTTATTTGCGTGTTTTTCGGCCGATTACTGGCATAGAGGTTGCTTCGAGTCCCTTCTCATAGACTCGAAGATCGGAACCTTTGGGTGACCACAGTGTGCGAGGTGTCACCCCAGTGTGCCCCCTGGCACCGTAACGGTTCCATCGCCGATGTTATCGTCGAGACTGTAACAGGACCTGTTCGGTCACGGTTTTTGTATGCAAAGTTCCATTCACATTCTCCATCTTGACGACAATCCGCAGGATGCGGATCTGATCCGAAGAAAGCTCGGTTCAGAAGGACTATCATGCGAAGTGACCTGCGTAACCGATAAGGCAAGCTTCGAGTCCGCGCTGGATCGTGCGCGCTTTGACGTCGTTCTCTGCGATTACACTGTGCCCGGCTACAGCGGGCGAGCTGCGCTAGCAGCGTCTTTGGCGAAACAGCCTCAGGTGCCCGTCATAATGATCTCCGGCTCGCTGGGTGACATCGAAGCAGTCGAATGTCTCAAGTCGGGCGCGACGGATTACCTGCTCAAGGATCAACTCGAACGTATGGTTCCCGCTATCGAACGAGCCCTGCGCGAAAGCGCAGTGGACCGGGAGCGAGTCGCCGCCGAAGGGGCGCTCCGCGATAGCGAGAAAAAAATCCGCATGCTCATCGAGCACAGCACCGGGTTGTTCTATTCCCGCACTCCCGACTATTGGCTGACATATGTCAGCCCCCAGTCACGTGCCTTTTTTGACTGCGAGCCGGACGAGGCAACGGTATGCTTGCGGGAGTTTATTGCCGAGAACCCAGCCAATCAGATCGGTATTGAGCGGACCGAACATGCGATTCAAACCGGCCAGTCACCGCCCCCTTACGAATTGGAACTAAAAACCCGCACGGGCCGCAGGCTCTGGGTAGAGGTCCACGAAAGCCCGGTGGTTGAGGAGGGACACATTTCAGCAATTATCGGCGTGCTGACCAACATCGACGACCGTAAACGCGCCGAGCGCAATTTTGAAAATCTGTTTGAGATAGCGCCGGATGGCATATTGATGGCCAACCGCGACGGGATCATCACGCTTGTGAACCGGCAGGTGGAATCGCTGTTTGGCTGGAATCGGAGGGAACTCATCGGCCAGCCGGTAGAATTGCTCATACCGGTGAAAGCGCCGGCCGAGCATGTTAGCCCGATGGGTGCCAGCGGATTGAAGCTGCACGGTTTGCATAAGGACGGCACGATTCTGCCGGTGGAAATCAGCCTCACCCCGATGGAGACGTCAGGGGGAACGACGGTGGTAGCGACCGTTCGCGACATCAGGAGTCGCGTGCGGGCGGAGATTCAGCAGGTCCGCGAGCGGCGGTTCGTCTGGCTGCGCGGGGAAATCAACGATACATTCAATCGCCGCGATCCGCTGGAGGTTACGCTGCGACTCGTGACACAATCGATTTTATCCTACCTAAGCGGAACCGTCGCCGGCCTCTGGTTGATCGACGAGGGAGACAATACTCTGGTGCTGCATAGCAGCGCCGGCAGCAGCGCCATTGCGAACTCGAAGTTTGACTTTCAACGCATCCCGTTGGGCGTCGGTAAAGTGGGTAACATTGCGGCGTTTAAGCGGCCTCTGCACACGGATGATATTTCCGTCGACCCCGATATTTGGGACAAGGAAAATCTTGCGAGTCAAGGGATCGCGGCCTTCGCGGGCCACCCCCTGATTGTCGATGGCGTTCTGACGGGTGTCATCGGGGTGTTCGCTCACGAACGGTTCGATAACGACGGCTTGGAAGCATTGGGCTCGGTGGCCGATCTTCTGGCGAGTAAAATTGCCCGGCGTAACGCGGAAGATAGACTTCAAGCGCTCAATGCCGAGCTTGAACAGAGAATTGCGAGTCGCACGGAACAGTTGGCGCAGGCGAAAGAGACCGCCGAAGCGGCCAACCGCGCAAAGAGCACGTTTCTGGCCACGATGAGTCACGAGATCCGGACGCCGATGAATGCCGTTGTCGGGTTGGCCGAACTCCTCGAACAGTCCGTCAAAGACGGCGAACACAAAGAGATGCTCAGTACCCTGCGCGTCGCTTCGGAGTCTCTCCTGAACATCATCAACGATGTTCTCGACTTTTCAAAAATCGAGGCGGGCAAATTGGAAATCGTCAAAGAGCCGGAGTCTATCGCCAGTATCGTAGATTCGGTTCAAACGCTTTTTTTGCCTCGCGCGAGGGAGAAGGGACTCACGCTCAAGCTGGATTTGGAGGACGACATTTCCTCAACGGTTCTGATCGACGTCGTGAGAGTGCGTCAAGTCCTACTGAATTTGATCAGCAACGCCATCAAGTTTACCGATAGCGGCTGCATCACGCTGCGCGCGAGAATAACCGATTCCGACGATACCGCGATCAAGGCGCGCATCGATGTGATCGATCCCGGCGTAGGGATGAGCCCAGAGGATCTGGCGAGACTGTTTCAACCGTTCACGCAATTCGATACCGCCAATAGCCACCGCGCCAATGGAACCGGGCTGGGATTGGCTATCTCGCGAAAGCTCGTCGAGCTCATGGGCGGATCTTTAGCAATAGAAAGCAGGCTGGGCGCGGGCACCGTGGCCACATTGTTCTTGGATTTGCAACGAGCAGACCCATCGGTTTCCACAAGCTCAGCCGCCAAGCTGTGCCATGGGCCATTGAAAGCCGATGGCGCCCTCCAAGTTAAAAAGGAATTGCCATGGGTTCTCGTTGTCGATGACAACAAGCTCAATCGCAACGTGCTGCTTCGGCAAGTCAACAATCTCGGCTATCCTGCAGACTCGGCGGCAAGCGGTGGCGAGGCACTGGGACTGCTGCGCCATCGCAGTTACGCGCTGGTCCTGACCGATTGCCAGATGCCCGGCATGGACGGCTACCAGTTAGCCCAGGAAATCCGGCGGCGCGAACAGGCCGAGGCAAAATCTCCGATTCCGATCGTTGCCTGTACGGCCAATGTTCAATCGGCGGATATCGACAGCTGTTATGAGGCCGGCATGAATGATCATCTCTTTAAGCCCGTAACCCTTCGGCAGCTCAGGGATAAGCTTGAGATCTGGATAACGCCCGTTGATGCGAGCAAGCAAAAGGATGATCCCGCGCCTAGGCTCCATCAAACCCGTTCGAACGGGACCGATCCCTCAACCATTATCGACCGCGCGATTTTGCTGGAAATTTCCGGAAATAACGAGGAACTGGCGATGCAATTCTTGCGTAGCTTCCGCGAACAGCAAGAGAGCCTGTATCTTCCTGTAAAGCAAGCGCTGGATGAGATCGACATGTCAGCGATCAAGACCGCCGCCCATCGCCTCAAAGGCGCTGCGCGAACGATCGGCGCGGTGGGGCTCAGTCTTGCCTGTGAGCGCATCGAGGTGACCGCAAACGCGGGCGACAACGCCCACTTTAGAGATATGCGGCAGGCTTTCTTCCGAGAAGCCGAGCGGCTCACCCATTACCTGTCGAAAGTGAACTAGTGAACTGTAACAGCTACATAGCGTTTGCCGTTCATGGTTCGAGAGCCTCACCACGAACGGCTTGTGCCTTGACCGTTCACCCTGAGCTTGTCGAAGGGTTCTTCGAACTTAGACGCGAACCAACTGTTACGGCTCACTAGTGATGAACAATAGCGTAACCCTCAGCGCGCTGATGCGCTTAATAAACGATCTCATGACGCCGATCGTTGCAATATCCAGATTACGGTTTATTTAGGAAAGAGACTGTATGGAAATGACTACAAACATGCGTCGAGTCCGCATTTTAGTCGTTGAAGACGAGCCGTTTCAGCAGCGCATGCTGCGCGACGTATTAAAATATATGGACTTCCGTGGGACCATGGAGGCGGATTCAGGGGTCACGGCAATTTCACTGCTCGACGACCAACGAGTCGATCTCATACTTGGCGATGTTGAGATGCCGGGGATGAATGGTCTGGAGTTGCTGCGCCGCATTCGCACCGGACAAACTTACACTCCACGCGACCTGCCTTTCATTGTCTTAACGTCTCACTCCGATACCGAGGTGCTGAGCGCTGCGATGGCGCTGGATGTTAGCGGCTTCATTGTAAAACCCTTCAAGTCGGGCGTAATCCTGGATAAAATCACCAGGGCTCTGGCCCAGCAATTGACTCTGCGATCAGACAGCGACTATGGTTCTGTGGTGACCGATCTCGCCAGTTTACGCAGGGCGCGACTTAAAGTTGAGCGTAAACCCACAGACAGCGTAGCGGCCGCCGCGGCTGGTCACGGACGACAACGCCAAGTTGAAATACCGCTCGCCGAGTTGCGCGTAGGAATGTGCGTGGCGAAAAACATAAAAGCCAAAGATGATACCGTCATTCTCGCCGCTGATACCAGACTCACTGAGGCTACCATCCATCTCTTGTCGGATCTGAGCGAGCTACTGGCAAGCGGAATCGTTACCGTCTATCCGCCGACGCCTGATCTCAAGGCTCAACAGTAAACCCCGTGTCACGGCGAGATTGCTCAATCGACTTTGTAGCCCAACTCCTTCGCCACCTCTCTGGCGATGCGCGCATCGGCGACTTCTTCGAAGGCGATCTTTCGCCCGGGGAATTGGCCCAGCAACTGCACCGATTTGATAATCTGCTCGATGCCTTCCCGGGTCGGCACGCCGCTGACGCTGACGGTTTTACGGTAATCGCCAAAGGCTTCCTCGGCGGTCTCACGGTCGACCTTCAGCGTGCGCACCATCAAATCCACCGTTCGGTCTTTCGCTTGGAGCGACATGCGTTTAGCCGACTGCAGCGACTTGAGTACCCGTTTTACCTCCGCGGCGCGGTTCTGAATTGCCGACTGCGACGCCGTAATCCCGCCCAGCGGCATTTTCACATGGGGACTCGCATCGAGCAGTTCGCGGAAGCCCTTCTTTTTCGCGTAATAAACCAGCGGCGGATTGAGCTGGGCCGCCTCGATGGTGCCGGTTTCCAGGGCGGTGATGTACTGCGCCCCCGCAAGCGGCACCATGACGAAGTCCTTGGGATTTTCCCCCACCGCTTCCAGGGAAATTTTGAGCGCCACTTCCGCCGTGCCGCCAAAACCGGTGAGGCCGATTCTTTTTCCCCTGAGTTCTTTCAAGGTTTTTATTTCCGGGCGCGCCATGAGCGAGTAGATCAGCATATCGGACGCGAACCAGACCGCCTTCGACGGCAGTCCCCTGAGTGTCGCGACCACGGAGTTGGGTCCAACGCCGGCGACGTAATGAATATCGCCGCTTACCAACGCCGCGTTGGCCGCCTGCGAGCGCATCTGAATGCTTTCCACCTCCAAGCCGTTTTCCTCGAAGATCTTCCACTGCTGCGCGGCGAAAAGCGCGATGCAGCAGATCGAAGCGGTGGGATACGATATTCTGATTTTGGTTTTTGGCTCCTGCCCGCGAACCTGCTGCGTAAAAGAGAAAAGAAATATGGTGCCGATTACTATTGCGAGCAGAAATGTCCGGCGGATTGTTTTTCTTATCATGACATTCTCCTCTTGACCCAACGCTTTGAACGATTTGAACGGCTTGAACGCCTTGAACACCTTGAACACCTTGAACACCTAAAGAAGTGATTCTGCTGAAAAACCCTCCGTTCATCCTTCGAGAGCCTCAGAGCCCGTCTTGAGTTTATCGAAGGAACGAACGGAGGAGCGATTGAAATTATTGGAGATTTTCCGTTCATGCTGAGCTTAGTTGAAGCATTCCTAGGGTTTTTCAGCAGAATTAAGAAGTTCAGGTTTGTTTTCGCAATTCAGTGGTCGCCGACAAATCGATTTCGTAACGCCGCCCCTGTTGACGAATAACCACACCATAGTCGCGCCGCGCGGCTTCCAGCGAAACATAGCCCGCGCGCGCGTCGTCGAGCACGCGCTCGGCGTCGCGCTCGAAAGGATCCCAGTAACCGCCGCCACCGCCGACTTCCACCAGGAAGCCGTCGCCGGCTTGAAGACCGACATGGCCGGGAGTTTTACCCGTAGCGAATCTTTCGACGGCGCCGTCTTGGCGCACCACGCTGAAACGATTGGCCAGCGCCGCATGGCCGCCGTGGAGTCCCCACGGAGCGCAAAGCGCGCGCTCCATCGCCGATAGCACGTTGCCGGGCGCGAGCAGACGCACTTCCTGGGCGACACCGAGGCCGCCGCGAAATTTTCCCGGTCCGCCGGAATCCTGCCTGAGCCTTCGATAGCTGACGTAAATCGGCGCGCGGCCCTCTCCCGCTTCCACGGGCGTGTTGTGAGTATCGCCGTCGTTGATGCAGAAGGTCGCGTTCTGGCCGTCCGCGTCGCTGAGCGCGCCCCAGCCGCCGCCCGAAAGCATCGGTGGAAAATGCGACGCGCGGCCGGTTTTGGGATCGAGGCCGAACACCCGCGGCGCGGCGAGGTCGGCGTGATGACCGGCGAGGAGACTATCGGTACGGGCGGTAGCGAGCGCTTTGAAAATCGTGTCGCTGACGGTCATCGGCACCGTCATCCAGGTGCGCACCGGCGCCGGTTTAGTGGCGCTCACCACCCGTCCCGGCGGCAACACGACTTTCAAAGGGCGAAACGAGCCTTCATTGATCGGCAGCAACAGCGGCGTGGTGAGAAACTTGAACGCCACTTCCGAGGCCGAGCGGCCCGCGGTGGCGCCCGAATTATAGGGTCCCGCGACTTGCGGGCTGACGCCGCTCAGATCGATGGTCATCTCGTCGTTTTCAACCACGACACGGACTTTGATCGGAATGTGTTTGCCGAGATTCACGCCGTCGTCGTCCATGAACGATTCCGCCTCGTAGACGCCGTCGGGAATTTTTTGCACCGCCGCGCGCGCCATTTTCTCGCTCTGATCGAAAATCAGCCGCATGCTCTCTTTGAAAGTTTCGGCGCCGTAGCGCTGGATGAGTTGCGTGAGACGGCGCTCGCCTGTCCGGATGGACGCGATCTGCGCGCGGAAATCGCCCATGGCCAGCGCCGGCAGGCGGCAGTTGGTGCGGATGATCGAAGTGATCTCCATGTCCTGCTCGCCGCGCTTGAATATTTTCACGAACGGCATTTGCAGCCCTTCGGAAAAGATATCCCGCGTCACCGCGCCGAGCACGCCGCCGACGTCCTGCCAATGGCCCATTGACGATGAAAAGGCGACCAGCTCGCCGTCGTGGAATACCGGCAGCGTGAAAATCATATGGTTTAAATGGCTGCCCATCACCTGCGGATCGTTGGTGAGGAGAATATCGCCGGGCTCGATATTTTGCTTGCCCCAGTAGGCGATTTTAGCCTTGATGGCATCGGAGAGGCCGCGGATGAACATCGGCAGCCCGAGGCCGATGGAGATCGTGTTGCCGTCGGCGTCGAACAGCCCGACGGTGAAGTCCTCCGCCTCGTAGATGATCATGTTGTAGGCGGTGCGCATGAGATTGGTTTTCATCTCATCGGTGATCGCCACCACGGTGTTGCGGATGACCTCCGCGGTGAAAGCGTCGACGCTATCCTCGTTGCCCTTCGAGTCCAATGTCGCCCCTTTTCTTTTTCAGTCGGTCTCGCCGTCGTATCGATCACGCTGGCGCCGCGCGTCGGCCCTCTGGCGGAGGACCTCGTCCCTGCCCAGTGGATCGTGGTTGCATCGACCATAGAAATCGATGATATCGCCCTCACTCGGGTCCTTGAGCACCGGACGATCTCACGACAGCGTGTCCTCCCTAATCGCCGGAAATTTTAAATGACAATACGTGCCAGTGGCGTCCGGGTTCTTGTAAATGATGCCTTCAGCCGCCTATAGAACGGAACTAAACAGCGCCATGGTTCCGGTTAGAACCAGGCACGATCGAATATTTCGCAAATGACTCATAGGATGCTCCTTTCTGATTCTTGAGATGTCAAATCTGTCTGCGCCAATTTCATTTCTTATCGACTCTAACACATCTCCTGCGCCCCATCGAACGACGGACTTTGTTCGCTCATCTGATTACTCGATCGGCTCTCGCCAACACGTTCGGCGGGATCGTCAGGCCG
>DASWHT010000002.1:0-2620 GCA_036398075.1 Binatia bacterium
GCGGAACCGGTAGACGCGCGGGTCTCAAAAACCCGTTCCCTCTGGGAGTGTGAGTTCGAGTCTCACCGCCCGCACCATTGAGCGGTCAGGAGAGTAGCAATACCGCGCCAAGGTGCGCGCCAGCGCTACGTGGCTGCGCGCGCCGATTTGGAGTTATCGTGCCGAAAAGACGGGGTGCATGCCGTGACATTTCGAACATGGATGATCGACTTTCAGGCTGCGTTCGAATCTCTGAAGAAATACACGGGAAACAATCCGGAACGTCTTTGGCTTGCAAGAGAGAACCCAGATCTAAAGAAAACTGTTCAAAAACTAGGCCAGCTTATGCAACAGATCAGCTCATCGATGCCCCAGCTTTCACAACGTTACGAACCGAACGTTCCGCGAGGGTTCAAAGAAACATTGGATGACTATGTGTCACGATACCACGAGCCGGTCGCGAAATTACACGAGGAGTTTTCACGCGTAAATCTCGTCGAGCTTGTCAAGGTTTCACCTGAGAAATCGCTCGTGACGGAAAATCGCAGCCGCAAGGGGTGGGAACCCGACGAGTTCGACCGGGATTTCGACAACGCCGGATACTGCCTCTGGGAACTGTTCTCTCGTTTAGAGGAACGTACAATCTTTATTGAGGACGGTCGGCCTGACGATCCGGACTGGGAGAACCTTGTCAATGTTGCGCTGGGCGCATGGGACTATCTGCGAATGCAGGGAGTTGATCTGTATGAGATATCCGAACGATTGAAAAAACTTCCATTCTTCCTGATAGGCGAGGAAATTTCGCGTGATTACACCGATTCCACCAAGCTATCCCTTTTTAGCCTTCTTCAAAATGCCATTCAGGCGTATGTCTGTGGCGCGCCATTGGCCGCGGCCGCTATGTGTCGCGCGATCGGCGAGCTGGTTCTGAAGCGTCATTATGGGCTCGACTTCAGTGCAAAAGCACAACTGAAGGAAATTATCAAAAAAGTGGAAAAAAAATTTCCTCAGCTCCAACAACACGAGCTCTACACGACCTATGACCGAGTAAACGAAATTCTGCACGCGGCCGATCGGATCGATGGAGTCGGCGGGATATCACCCGAGGATGAAGATTTCATCCTGGCGCTGTTTCGAAAGACACGCATCGTGATTGACGAGGTTCCCCTTTAATAGTCATGGTTTTATATTAAAAGGCAGATTACCGGCCGTAGACAGTGAGTTACACGGATTCATGCTCGCCAACAGATTCGTGAAGTCGTATTTGGTGTAAATTAGGGTCTGGACCCATACAAGGGATTCCCGGGGCGAGGTTGGCGTGATTCATTGCCTTCAGCGAGGAGGCGATGAGATGTCTGATTTCTTTTGGTTTCCCGATGCGCAATGGGCTCGGATCGCGCCGCTTTTGCCGAGGGACACGCGGGGCAAGGAGCGTGTGGACGACCGCCGGGTGCTGAGCGGGATCGTGCATGCGCTCAAAAGCGGCGGCCGCTGGGCCGACTGCCCGCGCGAGGTCTACGGGCCGAAGAAGACGCTTTACAATCGCTTTGTGCGCTGGGCCGAGCGCGGCATATGGGAGAGGGTTTTCAGCGCGCTGGCGGGCTCGGAAGATGCGCCGGACCGGCTGTTCATCGACAGCAGTTGCATCAAGGTCCACCGGTGCGCCGGGGGCGCAAAAGGGGGGCCTTGGCCCATGGTATCGGCCGCACGAAGGGCGGACGCAACACCAAGCTCCACGCCGTCTGCGATCAGAAAGGCCGTCCTCTTGTCCTCCTCCTGACGCCCGGAAACGTGCATGATTGCAGGGTCGCCCAACGCTGCATCGAGGCCCTGCCGCCCACCGCCGAACTCGTCGCCGACAAGGGCTATGACAGCAAGGTGCTGCGGGACCGGCTGGAAGAACGCGGGACCACGGCCGTCATCCCGCTGCGCAAAAACCGCAAGGTGCAGTACGATTACGATACCGCCGTCTACAAGCAGCACAACATCATCGAGCGCATGTTCTGCCGCCTCAAGAACTGGCGGCGTATCGCCACCCGCTTTGACCGCAACATCAAAAACTTCATGGCTGCCGTCGCTCTCGCCGCCGCCGTCATCTGGTGGCTATAATGAGTCTGGACCCTAGCCATTGGGGGATGCAGAGGTGAGGAAATCCGCTTGCCGCTTATGCACATAGCTCCGGCCGGATCAACATGTTGTAAGTGATGGGCTTGGTGCGCACGGCGATGCCGCACAACGATCGGAATGCGGCGTGGCGCGGGCGGCGTCGGTTGAAGCGGAAGACGAACTCGTCGAGATAGCTTTGCAGGTGCTTGGCACGCAGGCCGTGATAGACGCCGCGTGCCCAGCCCTTGAGGTTCGAAAACACCTGATGGATCCAGGGCAGCACGACGTGGGCGGCCATGGAACCGATGACGTGGGGCTCGTGGGCCGCGACCGGGACGGCGGCGTAGCCGGCCCAGCCGTCGGTCTTGGCGGTGCTGGCGGCGGCGACGTTGTCGCCGATGAAGCGGTTGAGGCTGTCGGCGCCGTAGGACGCGATCTCGGCCAGGCGCAGGCGGCCGGGGGTGTTGCCGTCGCCGACCTCGACCGCGCCGACGACGAGCAGCTTGCCGTCGTGGCTGCGCCCGGCGCCGGGGAC
>DASWHT010000003.1:0-3242 GCA_036398075.1 Binatia bacterium
TATTTTCGGTCAGCTTGGAATACTATCCAAAAACTAACACCAACATATTTGTCATAGCGTGCCGCTTAAATATTCCGGAAGTCTAAGGTTCTCGGATTCGGAAATTCTTCCCGCCAAGGCGCAAAGGCGCCAAGTTCGGAGGGGAAGGTAAAATATTCTCTCAAATGATTTTCACCATTTTTTCCGACCTTTGCGGCCTTGGCGTCTTTGCGGGAGAAATTCCGAGTTTCCGTTGCGGCTGTTCGCCGACAAGGCGAACCTCTTTTTCCCAGCGCGGTCTGGGGAAAAGCGTGTAATACTATGCCATCCGGAAGGAGGCTGATAATGGCGACTGATTCAAGCTTCTCCGCACCGAGGGCCACCGAGGGGCCGAACGCACACCGGTTTAGCTTTCACGGTTCAAGCGGTTCCCTTTTCGGCATTCAAATCGTTAACCTGTTTCTGACCCTGGTCACGCTCGGCATTTATTCATTTTGGGGCCGGGTAAAAGTGCGTAAATACATGATGAGTCAAAGCGACTTCGAAGGCGACCGTTTTGCCTATCATGGCACCGCCAAAGAATTACTGATCGGCTGGCTAAAAGCAATTATCATCATCGGCGTGCCCATCGTCGCTTTGATGCTGCTTTCGGCGGGGGCTCTGGTTTATGTCGTCTTTGCCGTATTCATGCCGGTGGCGGTGGTCAACGCGCGGCGCTACCGCTTGAGCCGCACATCCTGGCGCGGCATTCGTTTCTCTTTCCGCGGCGGGGTCATGGACTTTTTCAAGATTTCCCTAATGGGTTGGCTGCTTACCGCGGTTACCTTGGGTATCGCCTATCCGATCTGGCAAAACTGGCGGCAGGAATTTCTGGTATCCCATGCTTATTTCGGCAACCGGCGATTTGACTACGACGGCAACGGCAAGGATTTATTGTGGAGTTATGTTCTGAATATTCTGCTGTCGCTGCCGACATTCGGCATCTGCTGGGTTTGGTACTGGGCGCGGGTGCAGCGCTATTATTCGGAGCACACGCGGTTCGGCGGCGGAAATTTCCGGTCGACGGTAACCGGCGGTGGACTTTTTGGGCTGATGTTCGGCAATTTAATATTGCTCATTATTACCCTCGGCCTCGCCTGGTCCTGGGTTCTCGTGCGCAATGCGCGGTTTTTCCTCGGGCATCTCTATTTGGACGGGCCGCTGGAGACGGCGGAAATCATGCAAGAGGCTCAAGCCGCCAACGCCACGGGAGACGCGCTCTCGGGGTTCTTCGATCTCGATTTCGATCTAGGTTGAGCTCTTAGGACAGCGCCATGCAGCTTGAATGGCAAGCTTTTTACCTGGACGGCAAGAGCGCCGTCCGGCGCGCCGCAACCGTGCAACTGCAGCCGTCGGCTCTGCGTATCGTGATCGACGGCGGGGATACCGTCTACTGGCCTTATGAATCCATCGAGCAGACGCAGGGTTCCTATACCGGTGAACAGGTAAGGCTCGAACGCGGCGTGGAATTTCCCGAGGCTCTTCTACTGTCCGATCACGGTTTTCTTGCCGCGTTGCATCAATTTGCGCCGGCGCGCGCCGGGCGCTTCCACAATCCGGCTCGTCGGCTGGCCAGGATTCGGGCAACGATACTGGCCGGCGTCGTTTCTGTAATCCTGGTGGTGCTGGCGTATCTTTACGGCATTCCAGCGCTTGCTACGGCGGTCACGCCTTGGGTACCGATTGCGTGGGAGGAATCGCTCGGCGCTCTGGCAGTGGATCATTTGGCAGCCCCTGAGTCGCGCTGCGGCGATCCGGCGCGGCAACAGATTCTCGACGACTTGATCACCCGATTGAGCGCGGCTGTGCCGAAGTCGCCCTACAAGATTCGCGTGCTCGTGGTCGACAATCCGACGATGAATGCGCTTGCCGCGCCCGGTGGCTATATTGTCGTCTTTCGTGGCCTGATCGATGCGGCGCGAACTCCGGAAGAGCTGGCCGGAGTGTTGGCCCATGAACTGCAGCATGTGTTACGACGCCACTCGACGCGGCTGCTGCTACAGCATGTCTCGACTGGACTGTTGATGGCCGCACTGTTTGGTGACGCCAGTGGTCTGGCGTCCTTTGGCCTTGACGCGGCGCAGAATTTGGCGCTGCTGCGCTACAGCCGAAGTCACGAAACGGAAGCGGATGAAGAAGGGCTGCGAACTCTCATCGCCGCCGGGATCGATCCTGGCGGGATGGTTTCATTTTTTGAAATGCTGCAGCAAAAAGAAGGCAGGGAACCTCGTTATCTTGCCTATCTTTCCAGCCATCCGAACACGCTAGAGCGCATCGATCGCCTTAAATCGCTGATCGCCCAAACGCCATCCACCCGAACCAAGCCGCTCGCCCCGGCGACGTTGACCGAGCTCAAGATGATCTGTCCAGCGCGTCCGGCCGGCAAAGAAAAAACTCCCACAAACTAAATATTTGGCTTTGGGCGGGAGAATTGGGTCGAATTGAATTGGCCTCGGGTGGCTGTTATATTCCTTGCGAGAACTACGCGCGAGGCTCAGCATGTCGGTTCCAGAGCACAATTCGGTCCACGAGCATAAGGAAAGGGCGAAAAAAAGTATTCGCTGTTTTGTCGTAACCGTCAGCGACACGCGGGATGAGACCACGGATACGAGCGGCCAGGCGATTAAGAAGTACTTGAGTAATGAAGGCCATCAGACGGCCGGTTACCGCATCGTCAAAGACGAACCGGACCAGATAGAAGCGGTGCTCAATGAAGCGCTTGGCGGCGGCGATGTCGAGGCGGTGATCGTCAACGGCGGTACCGGTATCGCGCCACGGGACGGCACCTATGAAATCGTCAGCCGGTTCTTGGAGAAGAAGCTCGACGGCTTCGGCGAGATTTTTCGCTATTTAAGTTTCCTAGACATCGGTTCGGCGGCGATCATGAGCCGCGCCGCGGCGGGAACGGCGCGCGGCAAAGTATTGATCTCACTGCCGGGGTCGAAGGGCGCCGTCACGCTGGCTATGGAGAAACTCATCTTGCCGGAAATCCGCCACATGGTTTCGCAGCTCCAGGGACAATGAAAGTTCGCGTCAAGTTCTTCGCCATTCTGCGGGAGCGGGCGGGAACGGCCGACGCCACGAAAGAGCTTGCCGAAGGCAGCACGGTGTCCGACCTTTGGCAGGCGCTCAGGAAAGATTACCCTAAGCTGGATGTTCCAGGAATTCGTCTCCTGTACGCCGTGAATCGAAGCTACGTGAGTCCGGATCATAAACTTGCCGAC
>DASWHT010000004.1:0-14990 GCA_036398075.1 Binatia bacterium
GTTTTTTTGGCCAGCAGCCCCGATGGCAAAAGCTGGACAAGATTTTCCGATACCCCGTTAATCCCGTTGAGCCCCGCAGGCTGGGACTGCGGCATGCTCACGACGGCGAACCTGCCGCTCTTCGACAAAGACAAGATTCGCTTGTATTACGGCGGCGCCAACATGAGCCACGGCGCCGGCGAACCGGGAAATCCCTATGACGAAAAGGTTCACCGCTTCAACATCGGCCTGGCGACGCTGCGCAAGAACGGATTCGTCTACGCCTGGTCGCCGAAGGGGCGCTTGCGGACCAAAGCCATGAAGTGCAATCAGGGACTCGTCCGAGTCAACGCCGACTGTAGCCAAGGCAGGCTTCTCGTCGGCGTAAATCATGATGGCCGCAGGATCGAATCGTTCGAATTATCCGGCGCGGATGAACTCGACCGCAGATTCCGCACTCCGAAGAGGGGCGAGATAGTTCTCGACGTAACCATCGAAAACGCCAAGCTCTATTCACTGGACGTGACGTAATTCGTGTTCGGGACGCGTGTTTCGTGTCTGTCCGAGCACGACGCTTAGTCTTCCACCACCGACACCGCCGCTTCGACACCTTTCTGTTTAAGGATTTCTTTAAACTCGCGGTGGATCTCCACCGGCTCTTCGTCCATCGGGATCATCGTCCAGAGCGGGTTGCGGAAACGGTCGTGGCTGTACTTTGGGCTGTCGCCGCGCATCGCGAAGTGGCGCATGGTGCTCTTGCCGGTGTTAAAGTGGCCATGCCACATGAGATCGTCCGGCGAATAAACCGTGCCGGCTTTGAATTCATGGCGCGTGCGCTCTTCGCCGTCTTTCCACAACACCACATAGCCTTCGCCCTGGGTAATAATGATCACCGCGCCCGGTCCGTGGCGGTGAAACGTACTGCGGCAGCCCGGCGGGAATTCAGACACATGGCAACCATAGGTCGTATCCGCCAATGTATAACGCATATGCTTTACGCCCTTCCCCTTCATCGGGAAATCGTCGAGGGAAAATTGATTGACGTCGGGCACCAGGTTGGTTTCCCAATAGCGGTCGGTCACATGCTTGTTGTAGCGCAGAAATTCGTCGCCGGCGTGAAAGCGATCGCGAAAGTTGAAAGGGTTACGGAAAATGAAATCCTCGTTGTGAAAAATATTGATCATGCGCGGCAGCGTCGTACCGGCAAACAGGCGCACGGGTTCGTCGCGCGAGCCGTTGAAGTGCTGGTAGGACGAATTCAGCGGGATCGCGAATACCGCCCCTGCTCCCCACTCGAAGGTAACCTTGGCGCCGCCGTCCTGCCAGACGGCAGTCGCGCCCCGCCCCTTGGCAACATAGATAATCTCTTCGAAAAGATGGCGCTGGGGCAATGTCTCACTGCCCGCAGGAATTTCGCAAACATAGGCGTCGGTCTGTTGTTGGTGCGAAAGATTTAAAAAACATCCCCACGCGCCCATTCGCGCCCAACGCCTTAACTCCAGCGTAAGCACGTCGCTGATAACGTTGCCTCTGACCACCGGAATACCTTCCTGGGCTTGCAACTGGTCGTAGGGCGTCGGCCCGAAATCGAGATGCTCGCGAAACGGCAACAGCATGGCTCGGTGCTCCTTGGGAATGCGTCCTTATTAACGGCAATGCCTTCCTCATAGTTCATAATTCATTTGGGCGGCTTTGTCATGGGTTAAGGGCCAAGGAGCAGCGTCCCGCGCCACGATGACACCCGGGCAATAAAGGAGATGTGCAACGAACGATAGTAGTTTTCGAGAGATTCGAAGGGAAAGTAGCGCGCGGGCCGCCGTTCAAAGTTCAACGTTTCGGATTGAGACTCCTGACCTTGAACCTGGAACATTGAACCTTGAACTGCAGTCCGATTAATATTCCTGCTGGCGCGGCTGCTGGATCTGCTGGCGATTGCGTTCACTGGTGCGCTGGTTTTGTTGAATTTGCTGCTGATTAGCCTCGGACTGCTCCTGGCCCTGCATATAGTCACCGACCAGCGCGCCGGCGCCCAGTCCCAATGCGCCGCCGATGGCAGCTCCGACCCCGGGACTTCCCATCGTAGCGCCGACGATACCACCAGCCGCCGCACCGCCGACGGCGCCAATGCCGGCGCCCTTTTCCCTGGTGGTCAGATCCCCGCCCGCACAGCCGGCCAGGCTGAGCGCAAATAAGCCCACAGAGATAATCCGATTGGAATAATTTTTTGCGATTTTCGTCATGGTCCTCTCGCCTCCCACTGAATGGTCTTATGAAGCTATAGTGTTTCTCGGGGCTATTTTATGAGCAACGCCCATGCCAGATCATTCTTAGGTTTTTTCGAAGGCTTTCAGGCCATCAAAGTATGATCCGGGACGATAGCTTTTGACGGAATAGGACGAATCGCAGGTCAACCGGCACGGCTGTGCGCGGCGCTTCGATTTCCTCCTCAGCGGGGCTTGTAGCGGTCTTGGTTTTAGTGGCCGTGAGACTCCAGGAGGGAGATGGCCGCGCGGCAGCACAATGCGTCCTGTTCCGCGCGGCTCGCGCCGGCCACGCCGACGCCGCCAACGATCACTACTCCGTCGAGGATCGGGATGCCGCCACCCGCGGGCATGATGCGGCCGCGATGTGAAATCGCCAGGCTGCGTAGCCAGGGTTCCTTCGCTAGGGGCACCAACTCCGTTGTGGCCATGTGAAAGGCGGCGGCCGTATATGCTTTGTTAAATGCCAGCTCCGCTGACCTGGCCTCGGCTCCGTCCATGCGTCCGACAGCGATAGGCGCCCCTGCCTCATCCACGACCACGACGCTTACCTTTAGGCCCATTAGCTCGGCATATTCGTGGGCCGAATGGATCATCGCCCACGCCGTTGCAAATGACACCGGCCCCGCCGCGGCTTTGTGCTTGCGGAAGAAGACTGCGTTGACTTCGATCGAATCTCTATGCTCAGCCGGAATGTCGACGTCTTTGAAGATCGCGTCCACCGGACAGACGATCTCGCACTGCTCACAATCGATGCAAACTTCCGGATCGATGTAGAACTGCGGCGCTCCGGGCGTGGTATGGATGCATGCCACCGGGCAGACGTCGACGCAGGCGCCGTCGTTGGTGCATAAACTGGTGATGATGTAGGGCATTCAGCTTCCTTTTCTGCAAAACGCTTTGAACGACTTGAACGGTTTGAACTCCGCGGGAGTACGCAGCGCTAGCCGTCCGCCGCCAGCGGTAGATCCGTGCGAATGACATTTGCCACGTGCACGTTGCTGCCGAATTTTTCCGTCACTAATCTTCCCTTCGCGTTTAGCCGCCCTAGACCCGCCGCGGCGGCCAGCTTCTCAGCATCAGGGTCCGGCGCGGCGGTGGCGCGAAAACCCAATTCTCTAATCCATGCGCTCAGGACAAAACTGATGAATAGCCCATTTTGCACCGGCACCTGGCCGCCAACGCCCGGTGCCTCGCGTGGGTCATAATCGGCGCGCACCGCGCAAATGACGGCGAAGGGGTATAGTTGCCCGTTTTTGGCGTCGTTTGAACTCAGCTTGACGATGCCCACCATCTCGGCGCCAAAGTACTGGGCCATTCCCTTGACGTGGCTCGAGGTAATTTCAGGCGTGTGCAGCTCTGCTCTCGTCGGAAAAACATTGCCCTCGGGAGCGTTACGGATCATCTCCGTTACCGTATTGGTAAGGTCCGCCGGAGGAGCATTGATGAAAATATCCCAAAAGGGATCGTCCTTGTGAGGGTCTTTCCCGATCCAGGGAATTTTCCATGGGCCAAATCGCACGGCCTCTAGTCCCGTTTGACAAATCGGTTGGTGTTCTCTTTCAACGGGGCGTAGTAGCCCACGTTCCCGGCCATGTCTCCCGAATGGCCCTTGCCTTCGTGCGACGCCGTGCAGCCGGCCACCGTGCATGCCTGATCTCCGGGTTTGATGCCGGAGTCGTAGCTCAGCCAGCGCACGCGACTGCTGCGCGTGACGCCCCAGAACCGGTCATCGATCCATTTGAGCGCGCCGACGAGCAATGGCCGCGCGGGAATGGGGCAGGTATGAAGAGTCCAAGTAGCAAGGCTGTGCCACCAGACGTTAGGTTTGGTGAATGGACAGACGGCAGCGCAGGTGAGGCAGCTGCCCCAGTAATCGTGCACGTAGGGCCGTAGCTTGTAACAAGTTAGCCAGTTGATCTTGTATTTTTCGATGCCGTTATGGACCACCTTGTCGCCGAACGGAATGCTGTTCGTGGGACAAGTGTTGGCGCATTTTCGGCAAACTTTGCAAAAGTCGTCAACGCCGATATCGACGGGCGCATCCGCCACCAGCGGCAGGTCGGTCAAGATCGGATCGGGCATGTGGATACGGGCGCCAAAATTTTTGTTGATCACGAGCCCGTTCCTGCCCAGCTCGCCGATGCCTCCGGCCACTCCGGCGGCTTGGGGCGTGACCACCCCCCGGAGCGCCGTGTATCCTAGTTCTTTGATGTAGCCTTCAAGGGCCTTCAGGATAAGAACGCCTTTCATTTGCGAGACATGGTACGCGGCGTCGCCGACCTGGTGGCGGTGCGCTTGCAGTTTGTTGTAATCCCACGCTGTGGTAGCTTGGATGATGTAGGGAAATCTCCGCACCAGTTCCTCGGGAGCATCTTGTTGGTACGCGTCTTCCGCCGTCCCATCTTGCACATAACGGCTGCCGGCGTACAAAAATGACGGATGCGCGTTGGCAATGCCGATGACATCGGCTCCCATATAGTGCGCAACCGCCTTGATGTGGCGGGTCATCGCCGCGGGATCGTCGACCGAGACTCGATTCGGGTTGACCTTTCCCTTGCTCGACCGGTTGATCACATTGGTCAAGAAATGTCTCCGATCGGCGAAATGATTCGGCGCCGATACCCGAGTCAAAG
The DNA here is from genome assembly GCA_036398075.1 of Binatia bacterium. Classification (GTDB taxonomy): domain Bacteria; phylum Desulfobacterota; class Binatia; order UBA9968; family UBA9968; genus DATACQ01. The sequence continues at coordinate 4,877 of DASWHT010000004.1, forward strand.
GATCTTTAGAGACCGTGTTCCGATACCAGTTGAAAAGCGGTTTCCCCAATTCGCCGCGCTGATTTTTAGGATGGGGCGACTGGTTCATGTCCACGTTGACGTGGGGTCCGACGAAACGGACCGATCGCCCAAGATAAGGCGTAGGCTGAATGTCGGCTTGACTACCGTTGGTGCCGTTCGTGCCATTGGTGCCATTCAATGGTGTGGTTTCTTTCGTCCCATTTATAGCCATAAGAATGCGTCCTTTCTCAATTGCATAGGATTAAACAGTCATACGTTGAACGTTGAAATTTAAACCGCTCCCGTATCACGCATATGCCGCCAACGCCACTTCAGCGCAGCGCTGATCCTGGTCGTCAGTGCCCCCCGCTACTGCGATAGCGCCGACTACGCTGCCACCCTCGACGATGGGCAGCGCGCCTGCACCCGGCATGATGCGGCCATTGCTCGACACCACCAGACTTTGAAACCACGACTGCCCTGCCACACCCGACAAATCCTTGGTCGCCTGTTGAAAGCTCGCCGCGGTGTACGCCTTATTAAGCGCGATTTCTACAGTGATGGGCCGGGCCTTGTCCATGCGCCCCAGCGCGATCATACGACCGCTCGGGTCAACCACCACCGCCGTCACCGCAATATCCAACTGCGCTGCCTGCACATGGGCATTGCGCACCATTTCAATCGCCTTTTCTCCCGGGATAGCCATGTTTCTTTAAAGTCCTCCTCCACATCGATCTGCGATCTCTAGTTTAGCAGATACTGCCCTCGGTTAGTCAAGCGCTTTATCGAACGCGTATCATTTCCCCATACCGGGCTTGCGGCCATTGCATTAGCGATTGCGCCTCCGCCACCATAGATGATAGAAGAGGAAAAATATACAGGAGGTGATTTGTATGAGACTATTTTCCTACGGACCTTGACCCTACGCACACAGGACAAGGCTTGTCCTGGCGGAAAAGCGGATTTCTCACGACCTCATCGAGTGCGATCTCAAAAACAAATCGAAGGAGCTGCTGGAACTCAACCCCTACGGCAAAGTCCCAGTGCTGGTGGACGGCGCTGCGGTAATCTATGAGTCGGCGATCATCAACGAGTATCTCGAAGAAAAATATCCACAGGTGCCGCTCATGCCCAAAGATCCGATGCAACGCTCGCGAGCGCGAATCTGGATCGATTACGCGAACACACGATTGCAACGCGCCGGCGGTAACATCGCCCATGATTACCAGGTCGAGAAGTCAAAAGAAGAGTTGAAACAATACCTCGCCACGCTGGACGAGGAAATGCGGGAGCGCGAATACATCGCCGGCGATTATTCGCTCGCGGATATTACCTACATCCCGTTCTTCACCCGGCTCGCCCGTTACCAGGCAACCATCGACGACAGCGTGCCCAATGTGAAGGCATGGATGGAGCGGCTCCTGGCCCGGCCCATGGTGAGGGCTACGCCGTAAGCCGGTCGGAACCCGGTTCAAGGTTTAAAGTTCAACGGGTTGAGACTGCGTTTCTCGCAAATTTCAAAACATTGAACTTTTAACCTTGAACCGCGTCGGCGCCGTCATAGCGTTTTCAGATACTCGATCAGGGCGTTTTTCTCTGCGGCAGGCAGTGTCGCGCCGAATTCATGCCCCTGGTTACCGCTGGCGCGCTCAGTCACGTCGAATTTCGTCCCTCCCCGCTGCGCCTCCGGGCCCTGTGTTATAAAACCCACGTTGACCGGATCGTAAACGTCGTAGCCCCGGTAAAAAACCTTGGGACGTTCAGCCACGGGCTTGAGCATATCGTGCAAGGTCGGCACCGAGCCGTTATGTAGATAAGGCGCCCGCAACCAGATGCCGTCGAGGAACGCCGCGATATAACCGCTTGGCTCGATTTCCACGAGACCCTTCCGTTCGATGCCGAAGCCCCGCACCACCTTGTTCGACTCGATGGCTGCCTGCTGGCTCCAGGTGCCAAGCCGCTCGCGGTCGGTGCCGGCCTCTTCCACGGGGACGCGCGTCCCGGTGCGCTCGCTCGCATGGCACCGCGCGCAGTTGCGGTCGAAGACTTCCTTACCGGTTTTAGCGAGAGCTTCGTTGACCGGAAACGGATATTTAGGGGCGGAAATTTCGCCGAGATATTTCTCGAGCCACGCCACTTGTTCGAGAAAGTCCTCCCTGCTATGCGGCTCGGCGCCAAGCAGTCCGAGCGCGGAATCGATAATCACCGAGCGCGCGTCGTGGCTGTCGCCGGCGAGATTCATGAGCATGCCTTTTTCCGGTTTGTACTTCTGGAGGTTCCACACCGGCGGCATGTCCGTGGGGCCGATGCTGTTGTCCATCGGCACGCGGAGCAGGAAGTACTTGGTGAGGTTCATGGCGTCATCACGGCCCCGGCCCCAAAGCGGAAAGTCAGCGCGATAAACCCACTTGAACTGTTCCTCCCGTTCAAGCAAGCGCTTCTTGGTGATCGGAATGAGGAGATAACGATAAATCAGCCGATCGATAAACGAAAGTTTGGTGTGCCGGTCGATTTCACTCAAGATCTCGTCAGGGTTAAACCTTGGGTCCTTCGCGCAGTCGACCACGAAACGAAAAAACGCCTGGAGGTTGAGCGTATGGTTGGGACCGGTGGGCACGAAGGTCGGGGGTTCATCGGGGCTTTTTCGGTAGCTCGTCGTGTGGCAAGAGGCGCAGTTATTGGCCACGCGCGGAAAGCCGATGACTTTCTTGGTAAAACCAATGGGGAGTTCCTGTCCCTGCTCCCACAACACGCCTAAGGAAGCGTAACCGCCGGGTCCGGGCAGTTTGTCCGGAAAAATGCGCGGCAACGCATACCATATCCAGTACGGAACACCCGCATCATGCTCCGCGCCGATGGAACCGTACTTGAAGCGCATTTCAGCCGTGGACGTGACCCATCCGGGCTGCGGTTCCTCGCGGAAGAATTTATACCACCCGACCCCGCCTCCGACGGCCACCAGCGCGACTATGAGCAGTAAACAGATTTTCCACCAGGATCCCTTTTTCTGCGCCTTTGCCATCGTTCCTCCCTGCGAATCTTCCCGGCATGAACCTGATGCTCAAAGTTTCGCCCAGCCGATCGGCGGGGCTACGGTTAGCGGTAACCCTGGTGAAGACGAGGCATAGGCATCGGTGTTTGCACCGTTTGCAGCGAAAGGCCTCAGAATTTCAGAGCGAAGTCGATGAGTCGTTTCTTTCCCAAATATACTTTCCCGAGATATAAACCTGGCCCGATTTGGCGAATTTCATCACGAATCCATTTCGCGATAAGCGAGGTTTCGGAATAGTCGAGAACGATGCACTCCTTGCCGTCGAGCCAGCTGGGTGCCTTGTACACTTTAGCGATGATAGCGTTCAGCCCAAAGCTGGTGATCCGGTTCTTCAGCACGCCCTTCTTGGCATCGAACACTTTGCCCTGCCAGGCAAAGTGATTGATAAAAGAGGCGATGTCACTACTATATTTCGTGCCCGGCGCGACGATCGCTGTGCCGTCGGCTTCGCCGTTTGGAATTTTTCCGGAATTGCTTTTTTTGAAAAGCTCATCGAGATCAGCTTGAGACATAGTCAAGAGCTTCTCCACATCATAAGCCATGTGGCCTCCTTTTTTTGCCGAAGCAAATTGGAATTTGTGATAATCGCCGCGCACGGGGAGGAATCGAAGATGTCAGGCGCCACCGTCTTCTTCGCATAATCGCACGCCTGGAGTCAAGAAAATTGCGCGCCGACGCCGCAATCAAGACGGAGAAAAGACGGAATTCACCACGAAGGACACCAAGAGCACGAAGTTCAAGAGTAATAATATCCGAATCCTTCGTGACCTTCGTGCCTTCGTGGTGAATCAGCGGACTGGTTCCCCGCCTTCGCGGGGACTTCGCTTTGCGTTCTTTGCGGTTAAATTCCCTGCTCCCAGAGATCTTCGAAGAGTTTCACCGAGCCGGGGGCGAAGCCGGCGTAGTGATTGTTGAAGAAGGCGTAGGTCTTGACGCCTGTACGGGTGATTTTTTTTAGTTCCGCCGCCCAGACTTTCATTTCATCGGTTTTGTCTTCGATCAGCCGATCCCACTTCTGGGTCTTGCTTTCGATGCCTTTGCGGTCGCCGATGAAGCGCGCGTAGCAAAAATCGGCGGTGACGAGATCGAGAGCTTTGGCGAGGGCATCGACGCTCGGCATCCAGGCTTGCGCGACCAGAGCAAAGGCCACCGAATGCTCGCGCAGCAATTCCAAAAAGTCCCAGCTGATCCAGTTCTTGTTGCGAATCTCCAGGGCAAAGCGAAAGTCTTTGGGCAACGTTTTCAAGAACGGACGCAGGAGTTTCTCGAACGGATCACGGGACACGAAAGCGTTTCTGTTGAAATAGGGAAATTGGAGCAGCAAAGGCCCGAGACGGTCGCCGAGCAACTCTATGCTTGCAAGGAAGGTTGTGAATTCAGATTGGCAATCGCGCAAAACTTTTTCATGGGTGATTACGCCGGGGACCTTGGCGGCGAAAATAAATCCCGGCGGGGTTTTTTCGCGCCAGCCAGTCACCAGCGAGCGCGCCGGAATGCCGTAATAGGTGGAATCGATCTCCACGGTGCGAAAACGGCGCGCGTAGGCTTGAATGAATTGTCCCGGCTTGAGATTGGCGGAGTAGAAGGGTCCGACCCAATCCACGCTCGACCAACTCGAGGTTCCGAGTAAGAGGTTGTCGGGTAAGGGCATCGAATCTTTTCACCAGATTGCCCGCGAAGGATCAACCGGCGAATCGATGAGCAAGCTAACGCCATGTCGCCTTCACTCTCGCGGAACGAAGCTGGCAACTCCCCACTCTGTCTTTCCCGCGAAAGCGGGAATCCAGCTCTTTACGCTTTTGATCGCGCCGGACGAACCTGGATGCCCGCTTTCGCGGGCATGACGACGTTTTGTGTCGCAATGAAGAGCCGGCGTCGCCTACACGCTGACCACAACCACGCCTTTGGGCTCGAGGTAGTAATCCAACGCCTCGGGACCATGCTCGCGGCCGACGCCGCTGGATTTTATGCCGCCGAACGGCAGCTCATCGTAACCGTAATGCAGCGAGTTGACCCAGACATTGCCGGCCTGGAGCTTGTCAATCGCTTTGTTGGCGTTCAATAAATTGCGCGTCCAGATCGACGAGCCGAGGCCGAACTCGGACGCGTTGGCTTTTTCGAGCGCTTCGTCGAGAGTCTTGAACGTATAGACCGGCAGCGCCGGCCCGAAGACTTCTTCCCTGGTCATGCGCGCGTCGTCGGCCACGTTGCTCATCAATGTCGGGAGATAGAAGAATCCGTTGTCGAAGTCTCCGCCCTTGGGCCGCTCGCCGCCGAAAAGAGTTTTTGCCCCGCGCGCTTTGGCGTCTTCGACTTGTTCTTCGACCTCCTGGCGTTGCGAGCCGGTGTGGATCGGACCCATGCGAGTTTCTTTGCTCATGCCGTTGCCGACGGTCTTCTTTTTGAGAATTTCCACCAAGCCGCCGATAAAATTGTCGGCGACCGACTCCTGGAGAAACAGCCGCTTTACACCTAGACACATCTGGCCGCAGTTAAAATAGCGGCCGACATCGGCCATTTTCACCGCTAGGTCGAGGTTGGCGTCTTCCATGACAATCATCGGATCGCTGCCGCCGAGTTCCAGAGTGACGCGTTTAATTTCCCGGCCGGCCACTTCCATCACGTGGCGGCCGATGGGAGTGGAACCCGTGAATGCGATACGGCGAATGCGCGGGTTACGCAACAGCTCTTCGCCGACGCTCCCGCCCGGTCCGGTAACGATATTCACCGTACCTTTGGGCAGAGTCTTTTGCGCCTTGCCTTCGCCAAAGGTAGCTTGACAGATCAGTTCAATGACCCGGATCGTCGCCAGGGGCGTCGTGCTGGCAGGTTTGATGATAATGGTATTGCCCGCGGCCAATGCCGGACCGAGTTTGGTGCCCATCAGTGTCAGTGGAAAATTCCACGGCACAATGCCGCCGCAAATACCGATGGGCTGGCGCACGACCATGCCGTAGGCATTCTTCTGCGGCAGCGGAACGTGGGCGCCGCGCACTTTTGAAGCGAGGCCGGCGTAGAACTCCAAGCCGTGCACGAGGTGATGGATCTCTAAACCGGCTTCGAACAAAGTCTTCCCTTGCTCCTGGGTCAACAATTGGGCGATCTCGCTGCTATTCTTTTTGATCAACTCGCTGGCATTCAAGAGTGCGTTGCCCCGATCTTCGGGTGTGACATCCGACCACACTTTAAACGCGTCTTCCGCGGCCTGGATCGCTTGTTGAACATCTTTGTCATTCCCCAGAGGCACGGTATCGACCGTCGCACCGGTCGCGGGGTTGCGCACTTCAGTGGTTTTGCCGGTTACGGAGTCGCAGGATTCGCCGCCGATCAACATCTTGGCCATTAGCTAACCTCCAATGAAACTTTGGTGAGTCGATAGCTATCTATTTTCCCTTGAATTGCGCGGTTCTCTTTTCGAGATAGGCTTTAACACCTTCTTGCCCGTCCTCGCTGGCGAATGTCTGAGCCAGCAGTTCGCGTTCAAACGCCAGCCCGTCCGGCAACGAGAGCTCGAGCCCGGTTGTGATGGCGCGTTTGACTTTACCAACAGCCAAGCTGCTCTTGTTGGGCACGATGAATTGGCGAGCGTAGTCCATCACATTCTGCATGAAATTATCTTTTTCGTAGATGTAATGAACGAGGCCCATGTCAAGGGCTTCCTCAAAGGCGATGGTTTTTCCCGTGGTGCAGAGTTCCATGGCGCGGGCCTTGCCGACGAGGCGCGGCAGCCGCTGCGTGCCCCCCATGCCGGGCATCACGCCGAGATTGATCTCCGCTAAACCGACGCGACCGCCTTCTTTCCTGGCGATGCGGATATCGCACGCCATGGCGATTTCCAGACCACCGCCCACCGCGTGGCCATTGATCGCCGCGATGACGATCTTCGGCGTGTTTTCCAGCCGCATGAGCACTTCATGGCCGTGCAACGCGAAGTTATTTTTGAACGAGGGCGACTTGTTAGACAGCATGTTGATGTCGGCACCGGCGGAGAAGAATTTTTCCACCTTGCCGGTGATGACGATCGCATGGACATCATCGTCGAAACGCGCGTCGAGAACCGCCGCGTCCAGCTCTTTTAACAACTCCGTCGTATAACTGTTCACGGGCGGACGGTTAATTTCCAGCACCGCCACTCCGTTATCCGCGCGGTATTCGATCATTTTCGCGTCAGCCATGGTCGTGCCTCCTAATTTCGCTTCGATAATTTCAATTAGCTGGCATCACCTTCCAAGTCAAGGCGGGCACTTTGAACGGTGCCAGTTCAACGTTCAACGGCTACCTGCGGACACCAGATCCGAAACTTTGAACCCGTTCGACGGACTCAGGGCAAGCCTTGAACCCGGAACTTTGCACTGAATTCTGCCCGCCTTTAGATTGGCAACGCGGAGAAAGTGTGGCATGTGTTAGCCAATTTCACAAACTAAGGAGGCAATATGAAAGTAGGACCGAAGCGAGCGCCGATCAGATGGCCCGACGGCGCGCGACTCGCGATCACACCCTGCGTGGCCTTTGAAACCTGGCCGGAGGATCTGGGCGGCCCCAACACTCGGCAACAGCAAAACCGGCGGGCCTATCCCAAAAACGCGCTCACGAAGAAAGATTTCGGCGCAATTACCGATCGTGAATTTGGCGAGCGGGTCGGAATCTATCGGTTTCTTGATATCTTCGAGAAGGAAAAGATCCAGACGACCTTTTTTCCCACAGGCATCACCGTGCAAAATTTTCCGGAGATCTTCCAGGACGCGGTGGCACAAGGGCATGAAATCGGCACCGAGACCTGGATTCACGATTATAGTTATATGAAAAAGCGCGAGCAGGAAAAGAAGGACCTGCAAAAAACCGTCGACATCGTCAAGAAAGTCGCGGGCAAAGCGCCGGTGGGTTATCTATCCACGGGCATCGCGCCGAGCCACAATACGCCCGAAGTGATCGTCGAATGCGGCTACACTTACTGGATGGACCCGCAGCACCAGGAGACCCCCTATACCCTCAAACTGAAAGGGAAAGAGTTGACCGCGCTGTCGTACTTCGCGGACCTCAATGACTACGCCAGCTATCAGCGCGCCGGGCGAACGCCGCGGGACCTGTTGCAAATGTGGAAGGACTGCTTCGATTGTCTTTACGAAGAAGGCACCACGGACCCGAAATTCATGATTTGGGGAAACCACCCGTTTGTCGGTGGTCGCCCGTTTCGCGCGCATATGCTGCGGGAGTTTATTCGCTACGCCAAGAGCCACGGCAAGGTCTGGTTCGCCCCGGCGGGCGAAATCGCCAAGTGGTACCGGGAAAACTACCGCGACGCGCAGGTTGAATCATGGCCGAATTTCGCCTTCGCCGGACGGCAAGGGAAAATTACCGACTTGACCAAAGTTTGATAGATTCACCGCGACGGCTTGAACGACAGGCGACTCCGTTGGCAAACAAAAAGCAGCGCGACGAAAAGCTCCTCAGCGGCATGGAACAGTTGCGGCAATCGGGAATCCCGTTGGAGGATTCTTCTCCGACCCTTATCCCGCGACTCAGGGAACAGCTGGGTAAGCGGCGCGAGACCGATCTCGCCGTGATATTCTCCCTCGGAAAAATTCCCGACACAACCGCGGTAGAGGTTCTCAGCGAGATCGAAAAGGGCGCCGCGGATAAGGAACTGCGCAAAGAAGCCCGCCGTTCGCTCTTCAAGCTCGAACAGCGCGGGGTCGCCATCCCGGGAAAGGACGATCAAAAATCTACCAGCGCGGGGCCGCTTTTCAGCCGCACGCCGTCCATCGAAGCTTACATGTCGCCGGTGGACGGCGGCGGTGGACTGCTTATTTGGATCGCCAAGCCACAGCCAAATCATGGCTTGCAGGTGATCCAAGCGACGCTCAACGACCGCGAGGGCTTGCTGCGCATCGGCGGCGCGCAGATTCCGCGCAAGGAATTGCGCAAGATGGCCCAAGACATCAAAGCAAAAAATGGCGCGACGATGATCGCGATTCCGTGGAAATATGCGGACCACGCGCTATGCGAAGGGTACGAAACGGCCAAGGCGCGGGGGAAAACCGGCCTGGAAAATTTCCACGAACTGCGTTCGATTATTGCGACCGGCAAACCTAAAGAGGTGCCGCATCCGATCTATGACAAACTGGACGCCAACGAGCCCCGCCAGGGTGCGTGGCGCGAAGCATCGCGGCGGCTTTTAGACGAACCGGAGCTGCGCTACTGGATTCTCACGGACGATTGGCTGCAAGGGTTCTTGCCCGAAATTGAGGAAGCGCAAACCAGCCGCCTGGTGTTGAATCCGGTGCAGAAAGAGGAGCGCTTCGCCGCCATCGTGCGTGACGCCGTTAAAGAACTTTGCCGGGGCGAGAACGGTAAGGCTTTCCGCCGCCGCATGGAAAACATGGCGCTCTACTTCCTTGAGACGGGCCGGGCCGCCCAGGCAAAACTCTCTCTCGCCGTCGCTCTTCAGGTTGGCGACGGCGATCCGGGGCCCCTCGACGTTTCCTTTCTCACCGGCCTGGTGCAAAAAGGCTTTGCGTTCAACTTGGCGCAACAAAGAACCAAAAAAGAGGAAGATGCGTCCTTTATTATCAAGCCGTGATTGGGCGCGCGACGCGCCTGTGCAGTTCAACGTTCAACGTCCCCTCCCACCTTGAACTTTAAACATTGAACTTTGAACTGAGCGCCGGAAGCGCGGAACTTTGAACCTTGAACTCAATTTCGACTACGAAATTTCTCGTGGCAGGATTATGCGAAAGGTCGTGCCTTTGCCGACTTCGCTGGCGACCTCGATGTGGCCGGACATCGCGGCAACTAGACGCTTCACGATATTCAGTCCCAGGCCCGCGGCGGCCTGGTCCTTTGGCGTCGTGTCCGCCTGATAAAACATATCGAAGATCTTCGGCAACAACTCACGATTGATGCCGACACCGGTGTCGCGCACGCAGAATTCGACCGTGTCATTGTCCCGCGCGACAAACTCGACGGTCACTTTGCCCCCCGGCGTGTATTTGCGCGCGTTGTCAAGCAGGTTGCGCAAGACCTCCTTGAGCTTTATCTTGTCGCTCTTGATCGTCGCTCCGG
>DASWHT010000005.1:0-2301 GCA_036398075.1 Binatia bacterium
TGACGAGATACTCGATTACGTTTTCGGATAAATAAGTCTATTAAGGAACAAAAAAGAACGATCAAACCGATCACCGTTAGCGCTTACCCATGGCAATCCCGTCATTGCCGGCCACCACTTGCCATCCGCGGCAAGGCCGCTTTTTTGCTTACTTGCGCCCAATTAGACTTGCAACCGCGTTTGAGTGCCTCGTTGACCCGGGCATGTTTACGCGCGTTGAGTTGAATAACGAAGCCGCGAGGAGCATTCGCTGCCGCGCGAAAGTGAGACTTAACATGGACCAGTCTGTCAGTTTGTTACCCGCTTTGGTCGGGTTTTTATCCTTCGGCACTGTGTTAATCCTCCAGAAATCCAAGAATCAACCTCTGAAAAAACTTTGGCTCGTGTCAGCCCATGAGGCTTACAAGACCCGCGCGTTTGACGAATTTCACAGGATAAGACGTGAAATTGGCGAAGACATCAATTGTTTTTCTCTTCTCGATGAAGATGCCGACTCGCCGGAGTATTATCGTATCGAGCTACCCTCCGGGCGGCGCAACACTATCACGAAGGAATGGGTGGACCTGGCGCTCAGAAAAAAAGTCCTCGTTGACTTTGATCCCGACACCAGGCGTAAGCAGCAGGCAAAGATACTCTCCTACCGTCGGGCTCGGCAAATCAGGGCTAAAGGATGGTCCATCGGCATCTGCCAACTCGTCATCGATGGGAAGATCGCGATTGAGATGACTCAAGAGCAGGTTTTAATGGCCTGGGGTAAGCCGGATCGGATCAAGCGGTCAGAAGGCGGCTGGGGGGTTTACGAGCAGTGGATTTATGGTTCCACCTCCCTTTACTTCGAGCGAGGCATTTTGAACAATTATCTTGAGCGCCCCGAAATGTCTACGCATTAGGGCCGTGATGTTCGCGGTCCGCGGCGGATTGGCGACCGAGGATAGAGGATTGAGAATGGAGGATAGAAATACGAGGATCGCGATCTTCCATCCTCAATCTTCGATCCTCGACGGCCTGACTGAGTTCCACGGCTTGATCAAGAGCGCCGTCATGATCGCGCCCAAGAGCATGATGGTGATAAGGCCCCAGAGGGTCGAAAAATAATTTTGCTCGCGATCGAAGAGCGCGCCGGCGATGACGGGTCCGACTACGCTGCCCCAGGTATAAAAAAACGACATGGTTCCTCGGATGGTAGCGAAGGATTTGCGGCCAAAGAAGTCGCCGATGGTTGCCCACACGATGGGAAACGAAGCGTCGATGGCGGTAAAAAGAAGCGTAAACAGCCAGAGCGGCCACACTCCATGGCCCCAGATCAGCGATAGCAGTCCGCCCGCTGCGACCACCATGCAGCCGGTCAACAGCTTGGGACGATTGACCGCGTCGGCGATCCAGCCGACGACAAAATGGGCGGCCCAATTCAAAAACGCAAAGCCACCGAGCAAGAATGCCGCGTATTCTTGAGTTTGTCCCTTCCAAACCATGAGCGGGACGAAGTGGACGGTGATCGTGCTATAGACGCCGACGCGCACCGTCATGCCGATCACGAACAGCCAGAAAACGAAAGTCTTCATCGCCTCGCGCAAGGTCGGGTCGGATGAAGGCGGATTGCCGTCGTCGCGCTTGCTATCGCCCTGGTCTTTCGTCGCATTGGGTTTCGGCGCATCGCCGTCAGGTAGAAGGCCCATGCCTTCCGGCGAAGGCCGCACGCCTAGCCCAAGCGGGATGCCGATGAGCAAGAAAAGCGTACCGGCAAGGATCGCACCCCAGCGCCAACCCCAGGCTTGCACGGCCATCCCCAGAAGAGGCGAGATCAGCATACCGCCGACGGGCACCGCCGAGCTGATCACCGTCATGGCTCGCGCCCGCCGGCGGATGAACCAGGTGTTACCCACCGCCATCGGCGCGTGGACGAAGCCAGGCGTGAACGAGAGAGAAATAATGCCGAGATAGACGATCAGGAAAGACGCGTAGCTGTCGACCCACGCGAACAGGATATAACCGATTCCGGTCATAAGCGCTGCGATGAGAATCATAGGGCGCGGGCCGAAGCGATCGATGAAATAGCCGACGAACGGTCCCTCGATGGCGCCCTCGACCCGCGCTAAAGAAAACGCCAGGGAAGTGGCGGCGCGGCTCAGGCCCAGGTCTTGACTCAAAGGCAAGAAAAAAACCGTGAAGCCATAGTTATGCAGGCCGCCGCCGAGCACCCGGAGGGCGGAAACGAGACCCACCATACGCCAGCCGTAAAAAAGTTGCGTGAAAGAACTGCGAAATGATTTCAGCGAAATGCCCCGTTGGTGAACCGCATTG
>DASWHT010000006.1:0-7276 GCA_036398075.1 Binatia bacterium
CCCGCATCCACATTACTAAAGGGACGGCGACAAAATTTACAATCCCAACCCCAACAGATTTATCGCGTTCTCGCCTAGGACTTTGCGCTTGTTCTCTTGGGAAATCTTCGTGCTCGCCGAGATCGGCCCAGTCACCTGCCCGGGCTGCGACGAGTCCCAGTGCGGCGAATCCGTCGCCAGCACCAGCCGGTCGCCGCCGAGATATTCCACCGCCCATTCGAACAAACCGTCTTCAAACGGTTCGCAGCCGACATAGACGCTTTGATTGAAAATATCCGTGGGCCGCCGCTTCTGCCACGGCACCAGATGCGGCAGCTTTTCCCAGTGCTCGTCCATGCGCGACAGCCACCAGGGCATTTGCGAGGCGCCGGTTTCGAGGCAGATGATTTTTAGATTCGGGTGTTTTTCCATCACGCCGCCACAAAGGTAGACCATCAAGCAAACCATGCTTTCGATGGTGCGGCCGACCATGTGCGAGAAGAAAAAATTGTCGGCGAAACGTTCCTGTCCCATCGACCCGGTCTTGGTGTCGTGGAAGATGATCGGCGTGTTGGTTTTTTCCAATTCATCAAAGATCGGATCGAAGTATGGGTCCCACCATTCCTTGCCCGGGACCGGCGTCGCCTTGACGTTGAGCGCCTTGCTGCCGAGTTCGCGCGAGCGATGGAGTTCCTTGATCGCTTCCTTTGGATCTTGCAGCGGAATCACCCCTGCCCACATCAGCCTTCCCTGCTGCTGTGAGGCGTACCAATTCATATAGTTGTTCTGGGCGCGGGCGTAGGCCGCGGCGAGCTCCGGGTCGTCGACGAACCAGAGAATGTCGAGCGCGGGAGAGTTCGGCGAGAGCACGGCAACGTCGATGCCGTCCAGGTCCATGTTGCGCACGCGGCCCTGCGCCGTCAAGTCGGCTTCGGTGACCCATTCCTTTTTCTCCGCCTTCTGCCGGCCAAGCTCGGAGCCCGTCATGATCCGGTTGCCGATGAGAGTCTTGCGCCGCTCATTATCCTTGGTCGGAAGCCTGCGCGGCAAAAACTCCTTGTACTCAGGTTCAATGGTTTGCCCCCAGCTTTCCAGGTCGCCCACCAGATGACTGTCAAGATCGATCACCTTCATGCCGTCGATAGCCATGTTTAAGTCCTCCTCGATAATCGACTATTACCTTGTCCTCGGATAACAAAAGGGCCCTACCGCGTCAACCGGTCCGACGGCGGTCTGGTATCCCGCAGGGCTCCGCGTCTACTACCGGTTCGAACCGGCGGCGCGCAAACACGCCTCATACTTGCCGCGATATGCGGCCTTCAATTGCGTGGCATCGGCATCAGGTCCTAAACACGCGGTCGGTGAAAAAGGCCGGGCGTTGCCTCCGCTACGATCGGCGAATTTTTCTAACTGCTTGAGCCCGCATTCAAACAACGGTCGCGCCTCGCTATACCGGCCGGTATCGTAATAGGTGGCGGCCAGCGGCAGATTTGTGAAATAGCAATCCGGGCAGAGCGGTAGCGCGAGCTTTTGCACAAACTCCGCTTCTTTGAGACGGCCCTCTTTTTGCAGCTGGTAGCCGAAACCCGCCAATAGGCAAGCCACTTCCGCCATCGCCTCATTGAGATTGGTCTTCCGCGCGATGCCGGGAAACCGTTCCTTGACGTGGCCGCAATCTTCGGCGAGCGAGATGAATCGCATCACGTCTTCCTTGGAGCTCAAGCGCGCGACGAGTTCGCGCAAAAAACCATGGGGCAGATTCTTCCACCCGCTACGCGTTGCCATCAGTCTGAATAAACACTCCGCTTCCGGAAGACCCGTTCTGGCAAAAGCGCCGTAGCGCCTCAGCATGGCCGTCACCCTCGCCTTTGGCGTCGTCGCCCGGCGCGAAAGCATTCGATAAATCGTGATCGCCGCGAACAGGCCAATGAACCAGAATACAACGGACTCCATCTAAGTGCTTTTCCCGCGTTCTACGCAATAACAAAAAGGCGCCGCCGGGTATGTCAGTTTCCCATGCGGCGCCTTTTTGCCTGCTCGAAGCGCTCTCGCTATAAGTTCAAGAGCCGCACCGCGTTTTCGCCGAGGATTTTATCCTTCTGCTTGGCAGTCAGATCCTTGCGCTCGCGAATCCCCGAAACAGTGTGCGGAAACTCCGAATCGAAATGCGGGTAGTCGGTGGCCATCAAGATATGATCTTCGCCGACCTCCTTTAATGACTGGGTCATGTCGCCTTCATCCGCTTCGCAAGTGAAATAGCAATTGCGCTTGACGTACTCCGATGGCGCCATCTTGAGCTCGCCGGAAACCTGGGGAAAGTCCTTCGCCCATTCCCAATCTTCGTCCATGCGATGCATCCAATAGAGCGGCCACTCGGCGCTGCACTCGAAGAAGGCGACCTTGAGCTTGGGGAATTTCTCGAACACGCCGCCGAGCACCAGCGCGACCAACGCCGGCGTGCAGTTCATCACGCGGCCCAGAACATGGGTCTTGAAGAAATTGTCGAAGCGGTCGGTGACCTCGCCGTTGCTGTTGGGATGGCAGAAAACCGGCACGCCCAGCTCTTCAGCAGCCTGATAATAGGGATAGAAAGTCGGATGATCGAGGTTGCGCCGGCCGATGTACGGCACCAGGTGGGAGGCCTTGAACCCCAACTCCTTTACGCATCTGCGCAGTTCATTGGCCATCTCTTCCGGGCAGCCGGCGGGCGCCATGGCGACGGGGAGATAATAATCCTCGTGACCTTTGATGAGCTTCTTGACCCAATTATTGTAGGAATGCGCGCAGGCCAAGCCTAAGCCGCCAACGTTCTCCGTGGCGACGTTAATACCGGTGGGAAAGAGCACCTGCTTTTCGATCCCTTCTTTCTTGAGGTCGTTAAAACGAAACTCCATGTCATGGCCGGCGATCTGACGCGCCGCGATCTCACCGTTGCGCCAGTTGACCTTGGGATCGTAAATATAGGGATGGCGGTGCGCCGCGCGGCCCTGCGGATCGCCTGGGTCGAGGGAATGGACCCACTTGGTGTTGTGGTTTCTGCCTTCGCCGGCTTTCTGGGGCGTGAAGCGCGCATAGGGCTCAGGCAAGTTGTAAACTTCATCCATGAAGTACCCTTCCCGCAAATGAGAATCCAGATCGATAATCATAAAATCATCCTCCCGCTCGGATTGGGTTCACTTCCCGCCTAACACAGACATAAACGAGCGGTCAACCATGTCTTCCACGGTGATTTTTTTCTTGATCCTGCCGCTCTCGAACTCCTGTTCGATGACCACCGGGATCACCTTTTCAGCGATCTGCCCGTTGAGCGGGAACGAGTCTCGATATTCGTCATATCCCGCCGGCGCGTAGGCCGGGTCCATTTTGACGTATTTCTGCAGAATGCGAACGGCATCGGCTCGATTTTCCCGCAGGTATTTGACCCCCCGTTGATAGGCGCGCAGAAATTTAGCCGCTTGCTCCCGTTCCTTGTTGAGCCAGGTTTCTTTAGCCGCAAACGTTTCATAGGGCCACTCGGGAAACACTTCTTTGAGATCGAGGAGTTTGTTGTAGCCCTGGGACTTGGCGATCTCCGTCACCGGAAACCAGACGATGGAAGCATCCACGCCTTTGGCCGTCAACGCCGCAAAGCGCGCCGGGGTGCTGCCGATTTGCAAAATCGTCACGTCCTTTTCGTCAACGCGAAAATGCCGCAACGTGGCGCGGGTCAAGAAGTCCGTCAGCGAGCCGAAGCGGCTGATGGCGAAACGCTTGCCTTTGGCCTGCTTCATCGACTTGAAATCAGGCTGGGAATAAAGTTGAAACGGCATGATGTTGGACACGCCCCAAAAATTTTTGACATCGAAGCCCGCCGCGCGACCGCCGAGAGTCTCGACGAAAGCGCTGCCCATGATCTGAATGTCGCCGCCGACGAGCGCTTGAAGATTGGTCGCGCCGGCGTTGAACAATACCAGCAAGACATCGAGGCCCTCGTCTTTAAAGAAACCTCTGGCCTCGGTTACGTACACGGGCAAGAACGCTACGTTCACCGAAGAAAGACCGACGATGAGTTTTGCCGAGCCATGCCGCGGCGTCATACCGATCAAACAGAGCATCATAGATAGAGAAACGATAAACCGTTTCATCATTATCCTCCTTTGCATTACCCCATAGCCGCTCGATCACTCGTTCACCGAATAAGCGCATTGAAGCGAGCATTCCTTCTTAATGACGGCCGGAGAGACGGCGCGCTGAATATCGATTTCGATTAGCTTATCTCTTCTCCGCAGATCTTCAATGCCGGCAATGCATAGACCTTGGTCGCCTGCACCAGATCCGCGATCTTCATGGCGCGGTTTTACGCGCCGCTCATGGGCTCGCGCTGGCGCGGCGGACCGTAACAGATTGATGGAATCCCGACCTCATTGAAGACATTCAAATCGCGCCACATGCTGGTTTCCGCGGATGGCGGCGCGGGCGGTTCTGAGCCAAAGATGTATATGTGCGCATGGGTCACAGCGCCTTCGTCAATGATTTGAACGAGTTTATCATAGGTTGGAACCATCTCCACTCTTTTCTCCCAGCTGCGGTCTTCGCCCGGCCCCGTTCGGCGCGCGCCCCAACCGTTCTGGTGTCAGAGGGAATTCACGAACTCTTACGCCCTCCGCCCGCGCGATGGCGCCGGCCACCGTACGTGCAGCGAGACATGTCTTTTAGATCACCGAGTGTTCCGGCAGGATCGTTTTCAGCACCCGCAAATAGTTCCCGCCGAGGATGAGGCCGATCTCTTGTTCCTTGTAACCATGCTTTTGCAAGCCCTCGATCATATTGGGCAGATCTTCGATTTCTTCGAAGCCTTGGATCAGCGGGTCCTTATGCAGCGGGTGATGACGGTCTTTTAGCGTGCGCGGCCCGTCGTACTTGACGAAATCCATCCCCAGCGCCACATGCTCGATGCCCACGAGATTGATCATGTAGTCCATATGTTTGAGCAGGTCCTCGATGGCCACTTCGCCCTTCCCGACGCGCTCGGGCAGCGCCAGGATACCGACCAAGCCGCCCTGATTGGCGATCGCCCTGATCTGATCGTCGGCAAGATTGCGCGGGTTATCGAGCATGCCGCAGGCGTTGGCATGACTGACCAGCAACGGCGCCGTCGCCGCATCCAAGCTCTGGAAGAAACCTTCGAGGTTCATGTGCGATAGATCGACGACCATGCCTAGACGGTTCGCCTCCTTGATCACTTCGACGCCAAAATTCGTCAGGCCGCCGCCGGTGCGGTTTTCCCACACGCCGTCACCCAGCTCATTGCGGAAATTCCACACCGGCTGCAGCGAGCGCAGGCCGAGACGGTAGAAGTTCCGCAAATTTTGGATGCTGCCGCGCAGCGGCATGCAGCCTTCGAAGTGGAGCAAGAATTTGACCGTGCCCGGTTCGACTTTATCCGGCAGGTCGCCGCGGGTCTTGATCATCTGGATCATGCCCTCGGAGCGCGGCGCTTCCTCGAGAAACTGGTCGATTTGCTCCAGGGCGGTCTCCAGATAACGGCCGGTGTTTTGCGAATGCGAATAGGAATCACCGCAAATGGCGTAGACGCAGACGTTGACGCCGTCGCGGATCAACCTGGGCGCGATGGCATCGCGGATCGGCGCTTGCTCGCCGACGGCGGTGCGGTAAATCTGCTCATACACGTCGCGGTGTCCTTCCACCAGGATGTATTTCTGAAGAATTTCCTTCGCGTCCATCGATCAACGATCCTTTCTTGCGGAAGCTCCCGGCATCAGCTACTAATAGGGACAAAACCAACTATAAGCAAGCTGGCCCTTTTAAATTGTCGAATCACGCCGACAGATTCCGCCTGTTTGTTTGCCTGCTGCTGCTCGCACTCGTGAGCGCCGGCTGCAAGCGCGCCGGCGAAGCGCCGGGCCGCGCCGCCGACAATTATTTCCGCGTCAATTTAGGCACCGAGCCGCCGAGTTTGGACTGGTCCCTGGCCACCGACCATGTTTCGTTCAACGTGATCTCCAACCTGATGGTCGGCCTCACCGAATTCGACAAAGAACTCAAGCCCGCGCCCGTCATCGCCAAAGCCTGGGAGTTCCAAGAGGGCGGGCGGAAAATCGTTTTCAATTTGCGCGACGACGTCTTATGGAGCGACGGCAACAAAGTGCGCGCGCAGGATTTTGAATACGCCTGGAAGCGGCTATTAAATCCCAAGACGGCCTCCGAATACGCCTATATCCTTTTCGACATCGTCAACGCCCAGGAATACCACGAGGGCAAGATCGCCGAGGCGACGGCGGTGGGCGTGCGCGCCGTCGAAGATTTCAAGCTGGAAGTTCAACTGCGCCACCCGGCATCGTACTTCCTGGCGATCACCACATTCGAAGTCACGTTTCCGCAGCGCCAGGATATCATCGAGAAATTCGCGTCGCGCTGGACCGAGCCGGGGAATATCGTCACCAACGGCCCCTATCATCTCTCGTCGTGGAAACATGAAAACGAAATCGAACTCAGCGCCAATGCCGGCTTTTTCCGCGGCCGGCCGGCCATCGAGAAAGTTCGCATGTTCATGGTCAACGAAAAAACCACGGCGCTGGCGATGTATGAACAGGGCCAGCTCGATTTTGTCGACAACCACAGCATCCCGATCTTCGAGAAAAACCGCCTGTCGAAACAACGCGGTTTCAAACGGGTGCCGCAGCTCAGGGGCTACTACTACGGTTTCAGAACCGACCGGCCGCCGTATCACGATCCGCGCGTGCGCCAGGCTTTCATGATGGCGGTGGACCGGCGGGTTTTCCCCAACATCTTGCACGGCGGCGAAATACCGGCTTCATCGTGGATCCCGCCCGGCATGCCGGCCCACAATGCTAAGATCGGTTTGCCCTTCAACGCCGTCGAAGCGCGCCGCCTCCTGCGTGAAGCGGGCTACCCCGACGGCAAGGGGTTTCCGCCGGTGGTTCTGGCCTACAACACCGAGGAGGACCACAAGCTAGTCGCCGAAGCGGCGCAGTCCATGTGGCAACGCAATCTCGGCGTGGTGGTGAAATTGGAAAACCAGGAGTGGAAGGTCTATCTCAAACAGTTGCAAAACAATCCGCCGGCGATTTTCCGCCTCGGCTGGGGCGCGGACTATCCCGATCCGGATAATTTCATGAAACTCTTTACCGCCAACAGCGGCAACAATCACACGCGCTGGAAGAGCAAGAAATACGACCAACTGCTCGAACAAGCGGCGCGGGAGCTCGACCCTAAGAGGCGCGCCAAACTATACGACGAGGCGCAAAAGATACTGTGCGAAACCGATCTGCCGATC
>DASWHT010000007.1:0-6501 GCA_036398075.1 Binatia bacterium
GTGATGGGCGGATAAGATTTTCAAGAGTCTCACCTGGCCGGTTTCCGCGTCGACCTCGAGCTCCACCGCCTGAGCGAAAAAAGAAACATCCCCGGCCCGCTCGCTCGCCGCGAAGTTTCCGCTCTCCAGTAAAGTCAGACCCTGTGAGGCCGCCTCCGATGCAATTGTGCCAAAAGAAACTTTGCCTGCTCTGCCCGAAATGGTCCCTCGGGATATTTGTATCGATCCGGCGGGGCAACTGAAACGCTCCGCGGCGAGGTCGTTCAACCGCGCTCGTAAGCGCAAAGCCGCGCTGAGAGCCGCCTGGCCGGCCAGGTAGGTCACCCGGCTCCCGCCGATCATATGATCGGTGACGAAACTGTCGGTGGTTCCCATTACCAGGTCGATGTTTTTGGCGGCGGTGCCGAGCGCTTCGCCGACGATCTGCCGAAAGATCGTATGCGAGCCCGTCCCGGTATCCGGAATCGTCGTCAGAATATAAACTCTGCCGTCGTTTTTGATACCGACTTCAACGTTGGACTCGCCCGGGCCGACCTCGCGAACGCAGAGGGCGAGCCCTCTGCCGATATAGCGCGTGTTTGTTTTTTGTTGATTCCAGTCAAATGCACCTCGAACTTTTTCCAACAGCTTCTTGCCTTTATCGCTGGCCACGTGCAGGCCGCCGGCGCCGGGCTCGCGGTCCAAAACATTCCTCACGCGGAATTCATAGGGATCGATGCCCAGCTCTCTGGCCACGTGATCCATGTGCGACTCCACGGCGAAGATCATCTGTGCCTCGCCGGGAGCGCGCATTATCCCGCTGGGCACGCAATTGGTGTAAACCGAGTAAGCGTCGATGCGCAGGTGCGGAATCTTGTACGCTCCGGCGCCAGAGCGCGCTCCGGGCAACGTGATCGTCACGTTGTTTTTGATCGCCGCGTAGGCTCCGCTGTTGAAGAACGCGGTCACCTTTCTTGCCCAGAGCGTGCCGCCTTTCTTCACTCCGGTCTTGATCGTGATGATCGAGGGGTGGCGCGGCGTGGCGGCGGCCAGCTCCTCGGCGTAAGACATCAACATTTTTGCCGGGCGCCCGGTAGCTTTCGCGAGGTAGCAGCACAGCGGAATGTCCATCAAGGAGCCCTTGCCGCCGAAGTCGCCCCCGATGGGATTTAATTGGAAAGCAATTTTCGCCTGGTCTATGCCCATCCAGTCTGCGAGCTGTTCCCTCGTGGCATAGGGTCCTTTAGACGGCGACGAGACTAGAAACCGGCCGGATGAGTCGACCCGGACTACGACGACGTGGGGTTCCAGGTAGCCGTGATGAACGCGCTGCGTGGTGAAAGTCTGCTCGAAGATGAAATCCGACTCCGCAAAACCCAATTCACACTCGCCGGTGTTCCATTGCGTATGAGAATGAACGTTGGGCAGGCCCGGCAAGGGAAGATTGATATTCTCGTAGCTCGCCAGATTTTCATGAAGGGTCGGGGCGTCCGGCGCCATGGCATCACCAGGGCTATAGACGGCCTCGAGCTCCTCATACTCGACATCGATGCGGGCGAGCGCTTCTTCGGCGATCTCCAGCGTCTCCGCCCCGACAACCGCTATCCTCTCGCCGATGAATCGCACCCGGTCGCGCGCGAGCACCGGCATGTCTTTCAATCTTCTTCCCACGAGCCGGTCGGGGATATCCGCGGCGGTAAGAACCGCGCATACGCCTTTGAGCTTTTTCGCCCGCGAGACATCGAGCTTTGGAATCCGGCCATGCGAGATGGGGCTTCGAAGGCACTTTCCCCAAATGATTCCCGGGAAGCTCAAGTCCGCCGTGTAACAGTGCTCTCCGGTGACCTTGGAATAACCGTCGAAGCGCTTGACCGAATTTCCGATCTCGAGAAAATCGTCCGGTGTTTCCATCCTAAGAAGAGGCCTCTCTGTAGAAAGTGTCGTCGAAATACTTGTTCAGCGGCGGCGCGGGCGGGTTCATAAGAGCCGTCTTGAGGCGCAGGTCGAGCGCGGTCTTCAGGGGCGACGGATCAAAACGCCGCGTCGAGGCAGCGCGCGCACCGCCTATGGTCGCGGCGGCATGGCCTCCGCGCTGGAGAGCTTGTTAAATAATTCGATAAGCTCCCGGTCCCGGGGCAAGTCCCGGATAGCCTTCTCGTGTTCCTCCGGCATCAACGGCCCGGGCTCCTCGCCGACGAGCTTTTTAAATTCCGCGTAGAATTCAGGGTCATTAAAAGTCTTTCGCATCGCTTCCCGCAGGATCTGGACCTTATCGGGCGGCGTTCCCGGAGGGAATATGAAAGGGCTTCCCACCCCGCTAAAGGCGCGAGTCAGGGCAAGAAGTTTTCGGTCCTTCTCCGATTTCACAAACTGTTCCATATCGGGCAATCCGGCAAAGACGGGGTGGGGATGTCTTCGACCCTTCGGAACCTCGATCACGATATGGAAATCCACCAGTTTCTGTTCGATCCAATCATGCGCTTCTCGTACTAAAGTGGGCTGCAAGGTCCACCTGGCATCGAGCTCGCCGCGCGTCAAGGCCAGATTGACTTCGATGCCCTGGGCGAATCCGGTAATAAACTTCGGCTCTTTCATACCGGTCAAATACGCGAGAATTCGGCTGAGGGCGTAGAGGGGATGTCCCACGGACTGCGCGCCGAGGCGCACGCCCGTGGCGCTGCGGAGTTTGTCGAAAGTATTCAGCTTGGCTTCTTTGCGGCTCAAAAAAATGTAGGGTTCGCCGCTGACAGGGGATCCGAGATAGATGAGTTTATCGATGTCATAGAGAACCCCGGTGGAGCCAAGCACTGCCGCATGCACAAAGCTTGAGAGCATGACGCCCATAGTCAGCCCATCCGGCCGCGCCCTGTAGAGGTGGTTTCCGGCCTTTCGGGATCCGCCGCCAGGCATGTACTCGACAACAAGCGTTGGCTTTCCGGGTATATGTTTCCGGAGAACCGAAGCGGTGGCTCTGAAGCGCAGATCCACCGTTCCTCCGGGGCCGCCCCCGTAGACGACGTTGATGGTCTTGCCTTCATAGAAGGGCGCCTGAGTAAATCCATAGGTAGGGAGCCCGAGGATCAACGGCGCGGCCAACAAGATAGTGACGCCTAGCTTTTTCACGGTAACCTCCTTTGTACTATTGTGCTTGATAGTTTTCGCGCCTGGCGCAAATTTTCGGATTCATCACGAAGGCACGAAGGACACGAAGGCTTCGGATATTTCGTATTAGAAAACTTTGCCCACCGGCGTTCCAGGCAGGCAGGCCCCTATCTCCAATTTGCAAGGAGACATTCCGATAATCGGATGTCGCTGTCAACCTTGGGCAGGCCGGTCCCTTGCCGGGTCGTAGTACGGGTCGCGTCATGTATTTTGATATTGGCGCCGTCGGGCGCAGTCCCTGACGGCATTGACCCGAGCCGTAAAAGCGATCACGCCTTGCGCGTCAATTGGCAATCTGGACTTTACTAACCGCATAAGCCGCTGGCTTTTTTCTCCGGAAAGACCTTTAGCATAGCCGCCGATCGGCGAGGCAAATGTCGTAATGTCGGGGTCCAACACGAAGCGGATCGCATCGTCGATTCGCGGGATTTTTTCCGGTGCGAGTGCCGTGCGAAGGACTATAGCTTGTTATGGTTTCACCTTGACATCGTGAGATCCCGCGCTACTTTATCAGCCAGCTCATTCACGAGTTGTTGAGGTGAAAGTGCGGCAGAGTCCGCGGCCGGCTCAAGCATTGACATCTTAACGCAGCTGGCTATAGGAAGACGCATGGATCTTCAGCTTCGGGGCAAGAAGTCAATCATCACCGGCGTTAGTCGGGCTCCGCGGTCAAACTTCGAGGTGCGCATGAACGACAAAAGGCTTTACGTTTTTCCCAGTCTCGCGACCGTCCTCACGCTCTTGACGTTGTCCCCGGCTATGACTCCGGCCGGAGAGCCGGTAGGCTCGAAGGCTAAATCGATAACTTTGGGTCTCGTTTCCATAGCGTTCCAAGACGAGATCGAAAATCACTTTCGAGATTTTATCCGTTACGTGGCCCGGAAATTCCCGTCCTCAGCCGGCGTGGAAGGTAGAGTGGTTGTGGCGTCGACCGCCTTGCAGTTGGTAAACCTGCTTGACAAAAAGAAGGTCGACTTCTATATGGAGAGCCCTTATCCAACCTACCTCATCAACCGGCAGGGGGCCGCAGTTATAATCCTGAGACGTTGGAAAGGAGGCCTGGCTGAATATCGAAGTCTCATTTTTACGAAAAGAGATAGTGGAATAACTCGCATCGAAAACCTTCGCGGCAAGATGATTGTCTTCGAGGATCCCGAATCGACCTCAGGATATTTTCTTCCGAAGGTTTTGCTCCTAAAAAAGGGATTCAAAGTTACAGAAAAACCCGGGCTGGATGCCAAAGTTGCTCCCAGGGAAATTGGCTACGTTTTCGAGTTGGCCGATCGCGCGATCATGGACTTGGTTCTTGCCAACCAGGTCGCCGCCGGAGCATTCAGCAATGACGATTACGGCACGCTCGATGAAAAAACAAAAGCAGCCATTGCCATCCTGGCGCAAAGTGAGACTTTACCGCGCCATCTCGTCTCGACTCGCAAGAACCTAGACCCCTCGGTCAGGAACCGTCTGACTGCCATATTACTTTCGATGGATCAAGACGAAGAAGGTCGGAGAATTTTACAGCAGACGGACAACACGACGAAATTCGACCGCTTGCCGGGAGGGGAAGCGATGCTGCGGCGAAGGCTCGTTGAATTGTTCCGGATCCACGGAACACGATGAACCGAAGTCAGAGAATCAGTGTCAGGCTTGACGAACCCGACATTGCGCCTTCTTCTATCTCTTCTGCGCTTCGTCGATCACCTTGTGGGCGGCATCGAGATCCCTGAACTCAGGACGGTAAATCGAGATAAATTTGTCACCCGGTTTGGGTTTGTATGGCTCGACGCTGGGATCCGGTGGTACGTCTTCCCGCAAACTGAACATCGGGTCGATTCGCAAAAAATGCTTTTGATAACGCGTCTGACCTTCCGTGGAAAGGAGCCAGTTGATGAATAGCTTAGTCGCGTTGGGATGGGGATTGCGGGTGAGAACGCTGAGCGAGCCCTGGGTTGCGCGCATGTAGATTCCTTCCTTGAATGCGCGCGGCTCGAAGCGCGCCACCGGCAGGCGCTGTTTTATGGCCGTTTGAACTTCGCTTGCCGACGGCGCGAGCGCGATGGCGAATTTACCGACCACGAGCCAGTCCACTAGCTGGCGGCTGTCGCGCGACAAGGTGATATCCATTTCGCCAAAGAGCTGTCGCAGGAATTTGGGGCCCAGGTCCTGGTCGTAGTAAGCGAACTGCAGCAACCCCGTCGGGAACCCGGCAAGCTTGGGATCCATCGCGGCGATTTTTCCCTTCCACTTAGGTTTCAGCAGATCCCAATAGGAACTGAACTCTTTGGGGTCCACGAGGGTAGCGTTGTAGGCCATATCCGAGCGCACCACTCCTTCAAAAACGAAAATGTACTTACCATCGGGGTCGCCGTAATGATGTTGCTTTTGAAACCAGTTTGATTGATCCTTGACTTCCGGCAAGATCAGGAGCGGCGGAATCAGTTCGAGAACTTTTGCCGGGTGAAGAACGTCGAGGGGCGTGCCCGTTGAGCCCAAGTATATGTCCGCGAGGTACTTGTCGGCCCTTCTTTCCGCCATGATCCGCGAGATCAAATCGCCGCCTCGGCCCGAAACCGACACGAGCTTGATGCCGGGATAGCGTTTATTGAAATCGGCGAAGACTTTCTCGAACGGGCCCCGGGTGTGGTAGACCGTGAGCTGTCCCTCTTTGTTGGCTGCCTCGACGGTTTGCTCCCATTCCGTCTCCCATGCCGGTTTTGATTGGGCGCCATGCGCGTTGGAAGTCCACGCATAGAAGAATATAGCGCAAATTACAGCGGTGGTGGATAAAAGGCTCATGAACGGTTTATCCTTTCGTTTGCGAAGATCGCGCCAGCGAGTGGTTCAAAGTTCAATGTTCAACGTCCCCTCCCCCCATTGAACCTTTAAACCGCACAAGCAACTGTGTCGCTCGCCCTTCGATTGGCCGGTCACTAAATACTTTGGAATCCATAGTAATATCCAAGAGCCGGAGTCTTGAGTCAAGTGAATGCATGAGTCGATTGACGAATTCTCGACGCGCGCCGTTGCAAGAGTCCGTGCCGCGATTTTGGCTTGACCCGCGCTCACGGTTTGCCTAATCTGCTATCGGGTCCTATTCCTTGACGCTCATCGTCAACCTAACCTATGCTTATAGAAGAGGCGTAACGGCGCACTGGCATGAGTTACAAAGCTGGCACGCGGCTGTCATGCACTGATTAAATCGAAACGTTTATCAACTCGAAAGGGGGATTTATGGCGAAGCTGAGACATATAGCGCTGCACACTCCTGATCCGGAGAAGACGGCGGAGTTTTACAAGCGCGTGTTCGACATGGTCGAAGTCGGGCGCACCGATTCACCCCTAGCCAAGGGAATTTACCTG
>DASWHT010000008.1:0-6412 GCA_036398075.1 Binatia bacterium
GCCAGCGCATATACTGTGTGGCCTTTTTCATAGCGCTGGGACGGCGGCGCCACGACTCTCAGCGCCGCGCCGTTGGGCGCCAGCCCGATAAGATAGTCGATGGCGTCGCCGAAATAGATGCGCCGTTGGATCATGCCGCTGAAAACATTGTAGCCGCGCCCGGCCAGGTCGCGCGCGTCCGACTCGCTGCCGACGAGCACGAGGTTATGGGGCCGGATACAGACGAAGGTATCGCCGCCGCCAATATTAGCCGGCGGTGCGACTTTCACGCTAAGCCCCGCAGATAGGCGTACCTTGTTTTCCGCCTCCAACCGCCCGGGAAGGATGTTGGACTTGCCGATGAACTCGGCGACGAAACGAGTCAGCGGCTCGTCGAAGATCTCCTGCGGCTCGCCCACCTGAATGATTTTCCCTTTGTTCATGACCGCGATGCGGTCGGAGGCGACCATGGCTTCCCCCTGGTCATGGGTGACGTAGATGGTCGTTATGCCGAACTCCTCGTGCAATCGGCGAATCTCAAAGCGCATCTCTTCGCGCAAGTTGGCGTCGAGGTTGCTCAGCGGCTCATCGAGCAAAAGGATTTGCGGCTCCACCACCAGGGCGCGGGCCAGCGCCACCCGCTGCTGCTGACCGCCGGAAAGCTCGGCGGGATAACGTTCCTTCAACGCGTCCAAATGCACCACGCGAAGCAGTCGTTCGACC
This sequence comes from Binatia bacterium, assembly GCA_036398075.1. Classification (GTDB taxonomy): domain Bacteria; phylum Desulfobacterota; class Binatia; order UBA9968; family UBA9968; genus DATACQ01. The sequence continues at coordinate 703 of DASWHT010000008.1, forward strand.
TTTTCAAAGGTTGCCTGCTTCGCGAGCTTTTTGAACTTGAGGCCGTAGGCGACGTTTTGAAACACCGTCATATGCGGCCACACGGCGTAACTCTGAAAGATCATCGACATGTTGCGCCGCTCCGGCTGAACCAACAGCGATGGCGATGAAATGACGTTGCCGTCGACGCGGATCTCACCGCCGTCCGGTTGAAGAAAACCGGCAACCAGACGGAGCGTCGTCGTTTTGCCGCAGCCCGACGGTCCGAGCAGCGAGACGAATTCACCGTCTTTGATCTCCAGGTTGAGGTCGTCAACGGCGGCCATGCCGGTAAATTTTTTCGTCAGTCCGTGCAGCGATACGGTTGCCATGCCCTATTCTCTGGTGGCCACCACTTCCCGACCTGCGAACCATTGCATGGCCAGAACCACCGCGAAGGAAGCTACCAATAAGAGAATGCCCAGGACTGAGATAACCCCGACCTGCCCTTCCTCCTTGAGATCGAAGATTACCACCGAAACCACTTTCGACGCCGGCGCGAAGAGCAATATCGACGCGCTCAGCTCGCGGATGACGCCGATGAAAATGAAACACCAGGCGGCGATCAGCCCCGACCGCGCCAGCGGCGCGGTGACGTCCTTGAGTGACATCAGCCGGTTGGCGCCGATGATCCGGCTCGCGTCTTCCAGCTCTGGGTGAATGCTTTTAAAAGTAGACTCGGCCTGGGAAAAACCGATGGGCATTTCTTTGGTCAGGTAGGCGACGAAAAGAATCCAGATGGTTCCGTAGAGCACCAGCGGCGGCCGCGTGTAAGCAATGAATAATCCCACGGCCAAAACGATGCCTGGAATCACCAGCGGCGCCAGGGCGAAGAACGTCAGATAACGCGCGCCGCGAAAAAGATTGCGGTTGGTGATGTACGCGATCAGCGTCGCCATCAGAGTGCCGATGGTGGCGGTCAGTATTCCCAGTTTGAAGGTATTGTAGATCGCCCTCTGGGTGTCCCCATACTCAAAAAGGGCAAAGGAAAAATTTTTTAGCGTGAAGTTGTCCCAGGTCAAGGGCATCGCCCAGGCATTGGAAAGCGCGGCCTTGAGTAAGATCCAGTACGGCAAGAAAACGGACAGCGAAAGTATCCCCAACACCAGAAGCATTACCGGCAGACGGCCCCAGCTCAACTTGAGCAAACGTTTTTGCCCGCCCTTGCCGCCGACGGTGCTGAAGCCACGCCGCCCGAGAATTTTTTTCTGCGCGCCGATCAAGACCATCGTCGCCAAAAGTAAAGGCACGGAAAAGGCCGCCGCCAGGTCGAGCCGCGGCGGATATTGAAACAGCGCCCAGATCTGCGTAGTGATCGTGTGTATGCCCGCGGGCAAGCCGAGAATCGCCGGGGCGCCGAACAAGGATAACGAATGCAGAAAGGCGAGGATGAATCCGCCGATCAACGCCGGCAGCGCCAGGGGCAGCGTGACGGTCCAGGCGATCTGCCATTTGCTCGCGCCGAGAATCTCCGCAGCATCTTCCAGATCCGACGAGATTAACTCGCAAACATTGGCGACCATCGAAAACACATAGGGAAAACTGTAGAGCGCCATGACGAAGATCAGCCCCGGCATGGTAAAAATATTGAAAAGCGCGTCTTCCGAACCGGTTAAAGAACGGTAAAACTTGTTCAGCGCTCCGGCGTTGGGCCCAGCGAGCAGCGTCCAGGCGAAGGCGCCCAAAAACGGCGGCGTTACGAACGAGGCCATCACCAGCGCGCGGATCGGTTTCTTCCACGGCAGATCCGTCCGCGTCACCAGCCAGGCGAGCAGCGCGCCGAGAACAACGGAGATCACGCCAACCCAGAAGGAGATAACGACGGTATTCCAAATCGCTTTTAAAAAAGCTTCGTTGGTAAAAACTTCGAGGTAGCGGCCCAGGCTAAAGCCGGTCTCATCCCACAGGCTGGCACGGAAAATCGACCCCAATGGAAAAAGCATCAAGAAAACGAGAAACAGCGCCGCGCCGATCCAAACCGGCAAGGTTGGGTCCTTGAACCGGGGCATGGACCAACTCCGGTTTGCTATCTTAGCGATGGTCTCCGTTCCGGCAGCGGGCATGGTATGATATCGCCAAGCTATGTTACGCGCCGAAATATTCGACGAAGCGTTTTTTGATTTCCGCGTTGCGCTTTTCCAGCTCGTCGGCGTCGGCCGGCAGGAGCTTCAAATCCTTGAGTTTAGGTTTATCCGCAGGGTAGGTCACGTCGGGATGACCGGTGTAGAGTCCCTCTTTGTCGGCCAGCAATTGTTGCGATTCCTTGGAGAAGATGAATTCCGTAAAAAGCTTTGCCGCATTGGGGTGCGGCGCGTCTTTGGCGATGGCCACCGGCGAAACCACCAAAGGCACGCCCTCTTTGGGGTAGATAATCTTGATCGGGTTCCCCTGCTTCAGCATCTTGTAATAGTAATACTCGGCGCCGTTTACACCCACGGGCCGCTCGCCTGAAGCCACAACGCCGGCTGGATCGTTGGCTGATTGCGCGATGTGGAGTTTGTTCTTTGCGAGATCGCGAAAGTAGTCCCAGCCATATTGATTCACCAACGCCAGCACGTGGGTCATGATGATGCCGCTGTAGCCCGGATGTGCGGTGACCAGTTTACCGCTCCATCTGGGATTCAACAGATCTTTCCAGGTTTTCGGCGCGTCTTTCTCGGAAACGATTTTCGGATTGTGAGCCATGACCGAAAGCGTGGCCCGCATGCCATAGTAAAAGCCGGTCTTATCCTTGAAGCCGTCGGGAAAGCCAGCTACCGCCTGAGGCGTAAATTTCAGCAGTAGATTTTTATCCTTGAGCAGCTCGAAATGGCCGGCATCCGAGGTATGAACGATATCGGCATTCTTTATACCCGCCGAAGTTTCCTGCATGAATCTTTGCAGCACACGCTGGGAGCCGTTGCGGTGCACTTCGACCTCAATGCCTTTGTACTTGTTCTGGAAATAATGAGAGATGGCGGTGGAAGATGGCAACGCTAACGAAGTATGCCAAACCACCTTACCTTCTTTGCGCGCCGCCTGAATCAGGGCGGCGTCCTGGGCCATCGCCACCGACGCCGCCGTGACGCACAGGCCTAACAATAAAAAACCGATGCTCTTTTTCATGGTCATGACCTCCTTAATAATTTCCTCGCGCATGTTCACATGGGACTCAAAAGATCAGAGAGTGTACCTATAGAAGGAAGTTGCTCCAGTCGCCGCACTGAGTCAAGGATCGCTTCAACCCTATCGGGGGTCAATGCGAGTCGCGCGTTGGCGCGAAATTTTTCCGCGATTTCCTCGGGCGGCAAAGGATCTTCGTAGCCGCCGCGGGGGTGGGGCTGATTTTCCTCCAATGAGGTTCCATCGTCGAGGAAAATTTTCACATGGCCGGAAAAATGGCGCGGATAATCGATGGTCGGATCGAGCTCGTAGCGAACTTTCTTCGCCAGATCGAGAAGCTGAGCGTCGTGGATTGCCTCATCCGAAAACTCCCCAAGGCCGGCTTTGCCCCGAATGAGCATCACGGCAATGCTGTAAGGCAAACTAAATTTGGCGCCGTAGGAACTTGTTGGCCGCTGCTTATCGGCGAGAGGCTCCCAAAGCCGGTGCACCGGTCCCTCCGCCGTGCGGCAGACAACTTCGGTGATCTTTTCCGGCGCGGGATCGTATTTCTGTTTAAGCTTCAGGGCGCAGTCCATATACGGGTGTGATATCGAACCGCATGGGTAGGACTTGAAAGCAAGCCGCGGTATCTCCCATTCCTTGCCCAATTCCAACAGCTTTTCGAAACGGTACTCACCGGCGCCGCCGAACGAATGATAAAAGCCGTGGGTGCCCTCGAAAACCTTCGCCGGTCCGCGAAAGCCTTCCCTGGCAAGTAGGGTTGCGATCACCCCCCCGTGAGCCGACCAGCCGGGGTGCAAGCGTTTAGTCCAGGTGCCATCGGCGAGATATTCGATGATGCCGGAGCTTTGACTGCCGCACAGGCCGAAAGCGGCGACCCATTGCTCGAGCTCAAGACCATAGAGTTTACCCGCTGCGGCCGCGGCGCCAAAGGTCGAACAGAGCGCCGTCGGGTGAAAACCTCGGGCATGAAATTTTCCCGGCGCGACCAGGCCGACTTTGCACATCACTTCCGTGCCGGCGATAGCAGCTTCGAGAACCGCTTTGCCGCTGGCGCCTACTTCTTCGCCGGCAGCCAACGCGGTCGTCGCGGCCACGCACCCGGTGTGCACGATAGCTTCTTCCAAGGTATCGTCATAATCCAGACCATGAGCCAGCGTGCCATTGGCGAGCACCGCGTTGGCCGAGGCCACTTTGATCGCCGTACCGATCAGGCGGCTCTGTGCCGCGCCGCCAAGCTTTTTTGCGACGTTCAAAACCATCCCGCCAAAATCCATGGTTGTCGACGCCAGGGCAATGCCCAGGGTGTCGAGAAAAACCAGTTTGGCTTTCTCGCTCACAGCCGGCGGCACTTGAGTAAGGTCAACGCCGCGGACAAATCTGCCTATCGCTTCCGAATATGGCTCCATTGTTTGCTCCCGGATTTGCGGCGCCGAGTCTTTGCCCGGCGTTTTTCCCTGCCGCCCGCAAGCGCGCGCAGGAGCGGTGCCAAGCTTCTTAGCTCCGGCAGCCGGCCCACGAGCCGGATCACTTCCTCGGCACTTTTGCGCGGCAGCACGAGCGCCGCGCAGTCGCGAAACTTCTCGCTCAACTCGGCCCAGCTCATGGGCTTTTGCGGATGGCCGCGGGCGACATCCGCGCGGCCTTCTATGACTTTGCCGTCCTTGCGCTTGATGCGAATTTTCGAGCGCACCTGGTCGTAGCCCAGAGATTCCATCTCGTCATCGACATAAAGCGTGACACGTTTCATCAGCTCGACGACCCTGCGCTCGCGCACTTTCTTGTCCGCGAATTGGGCGATGCCGGCCTTGCGCTCCAAGACGCCGATGGCCATACAGAACGGAATGCTGAACTTCGCTTCCAGAGCGGTTTTCGGCATCGGGTAGATCAATGCGTTTGGCACATTGGAATTGCTACCGACTTCAATGGTCTCAATGTCGTCGGCGTGAAGATTATGCGTTTTCACTAGATCGAGAATGAGATCCTGCGCCGGATGCGAAAGTGAACCTGATGGATACGGTTTGATCGATATACCCGGTTCCTGCATGAAATAGGGCTTGCCCAAGCGGCCGCTGATTTTGCCTTCGTCATAGCCGCCGGCCATGGCGTTGAAAAAGCCGCGGCGCGCTTCGAGAATATTGAGCGCCGCTGTGTGACCCGCCTCAGCCAGAAGCGCCGCGGTGACGCCGTTTTCCGCGGCGCGTCCCGCGTGCAAGGGCTTCGTCATCGTGCCGAAATTTTCGCGCAAGCCCGAAGCCATACTGGCGGCCATACCCAAAGCCCGGCAGAGCGCTGCTTCGTTGAGACCGAGTATTTTTCCCGCCGCCATCGCGGCGCCGAGTCCGCCCATGGTCGCCGTCGAGTGAAAACCCGATTGATAGTGGCGCGGGTTGATGGCATCGGCGATGCGGCATTCGACCTCCACGCCAATGATGTATGCAAGCAACAATTCCGCCCCGCTGATTTGTTCTCTCTCGCCGATGGCTAGGGCGGCGTTCAACACCGGCGTCGTCGGATGTGTAAGCAGGCCATAAACGGCTTCTTTGGAGGTCGATAACTGGGTATCGTCATAATCCATCGCGTGAGC
>DASWHT010000009.1:0-4458 GCA_036398075.1 Binatia bacterium
TAGCCTCGTCTGTGATGTTTTGTGGCGCCGATTGCACTGCCAATACACTCCTACACTTGTCAACATCGGCGCAGGAAATATGAGCTTTAGACTTAAAATTGAATTCTTTGGATAGATAACTGACAGTCCCGGTATACCAGGAAGAATAGAGAACTTGCCGCCCAGGCCGGCCCAATCGGCAAGTTCGCGCTAGGACGGCTTGAAAAGAGCGCTTTCCTCGTTATAGGCCTCTCGGATTGTCTGCACCACATCGCCCATGCCTTCATCGTTGTCGCAGCCGCATTTGGTAAGCAGATCCGCCGTTGGCATGGGCGGCGTCGCAAAAAACCCAAGCCCGGCCTTGCAGCAAAGGTAATCGGCAACGGCGAGCATGGCCGCCAGCTCATTGGCGCTATCGCCCGTAACGTCGCTATGGTGGTTAAGCACGGCCCGGCCAATTTGCGAATCGATGTTCCAGGAGTCGAGCAAAGTAAGGCCGATAAGCGTATGATCAAAGCCGTAGAATTCCTGCTCTTTGTCCATCATCTGGCACTGCGCCTGTTCAACCGCTTCGCCAAGCTCGGCAAAGCTGACCGGATCGCCGTGCACCATAATCATCTCGCCCAGATCGTGCATTAAGCCGGCAAGAAAGGCTAGATCGCCGGTTCTAATCCCCGCCCGCTGGAAGAGAATTCGCATCGCCAGCGCCACGGCCAGAGAGTGATTCCACAATTTTTCGGAGACGGGGTTGCCTTTGACAAACAAGCTGTGGGTGGCGTTTGCCACCACGATGTTGCGCAAGTTTTGGAACCCCAGGACTTGGACGGCGGAGATCAAGTTTGTCGGCAAGATGCGCTGCGCAAAGTACGGCGATCGGGACACGGAGAGAACCCGCGCGGTCAACGCCGCGTCGTCCGCTAGCACGCGGCAAAGTTTCTGCGCGTTTATGTCCGGGTCCTGGATCATCTCGAGTACTTTGCCCGCGACCACCGGCAAAGACGGCAGTTGGTGGCCATCCACGACATCGCGCAAATACTTGCGAACGCTTTCCGGCGCCGTGGCGCCTTGGTTTTCCCCCGTGTTATTCACAGATCCCAATCTCCCAATGCTGTCATCGGCTTTAGAGGAAAAATGTTTAGTGGTCTAAATTGGATCGCGCAATAAAAAACGCCGCTGATGGAGCATCCACCAGCGGCGTCGCGACGCGTTTCGATTTGCATCGACTACGAGGTCACTTCCCAATAGTTCTTGTTGATATCGCTCAAGATGAAGCTGGTGCGGCCGTTTTCCTGCAGGTCCCAGAGTTCCTGGACGCCGAGCTGTTTGCCGGTTATGGAAAACTCCTTGTGAGCATCGGCGACTTCTTCGGCGCAAGCCAGTTTCAACGTGAAACGGTTGGCCGCCGATAGATAATCGCGCCGCGTGGTCGGCAGCACGACGATGTACCACGGCCCATTATTGGGCAGGCTTATATAGCTCGACATGCGGCCACCTCCGATTATGGCGAGCCCGAGCACCTGTTCGAGAAATTTGTCGCTGGTCTCCTTGTCGTCGCAGTTTAGCGTTCCATGGGTCATCGCTTGGGGCACATACCCCTTGCCGGGGAATCTCTCCTCGGGCATGGGCTCGGTCCAGTGCGGCGCGGCGATCTGGCGTCCGTGTTTCACCGCCTGCGGGTTGTAATACTCGATCTCCAAATCATTGCCGCCCGGTTCTTTGAAATAAATCGAATAAGCGAAATGGGCCTCATGGGGCTTGGTCACGCTTTTGATCTTGTACTGCGCTTTGTGATCCGAGATGTAGTCGAATGCCCTGGGGATCTCCTTGCTGTTGGCCACTCGGAACCCATAGTGGTTGGTGTGTGGTTTGTTTTTCGCGTCCGGGCCACCCTCGTGAATGACAAGACGCCAGGCGGTGTTCGGATGCTTGACAACCGCTTTCTTTTCCGTCCGCTCGACTACCTCAGCCGCCAAGAGATCGGTGAAGATCGGCAGGGTTTCATCCAGTGACCGGCATTCGTAATGTCCCTCGCTAATTCCAATCGGTTTCAGCATGTTAACTCCTTAAGACCCCAACGCTCCTGCGAAGTTGCCAATATTATTAGGTAAGACCCTTACGCTTGTCAATTGGCGCGTCGTGCCTCACCCGGACACCGGCATCACTGGTTCGAAGTTCAACGTTCAACGTTCAAAGTTAGGGATCGCGCTCATGCAGTTCATAAAAGACCGGAATACGTTGAACATTGAACTTTGAACTTTGAACTGCCACCAAGTCCGTTTTTCCAAGCTCTGTCGCTTGCACGCTGGCGTTCGTTTTCCTCGAAGCATGAAAAATTCGAGTTGGTGGCGTTCAATCAGCTTGACAGCCGTTCCAGCTAACGACATACCTTTAAAAGTCAAAACCATTTCTCTAGCAGGAGCGCAGCATGAGCCAGCAAGCGATCGATCGCTACGTCGCCGCACTAACCAAAGGTGACAATCTCCACGATGACTTCATTTACTCGATGTCATGGGAGGACTACAGCAATTTTCCCGATCCATTCGCGCGGACGGTCTTTACAGTCGAGGAAGTCGAGGCGCGCATCGGCCGATATCCAAATCCAGCCAAGCCCGGCGAGCTATTTCAATGGGATATTCACGGCAGACTTTTTACGCCGGCGAGAAATTCAATAACCGAAATGGCCGCCGTCATGGTTCACGGCGGCGCGGCCAACGAATACGAGTTTATATTTACGCCGGACGGGCCGGAGGAATACCCCGATCTGTCAAAAACTGATCCCGCAAAGGCCCGCGCGGGCGTCGCGCAGCATATCGCGTCGCTGGGAATTCCCGTTTTAGCCATTTCGCTGCCCGGTCACTACAGCCGTCAACCGTGGCCGCCGATACCGGAGCGCCGGCCGGAGTTCATCATCGGCGAAGTCCCCGGCGACGAAGAACTGAAAAGTCGTTTGGCCGTCTATACCTTTCGTATGTGCGTCGAGGCGATCAAAGTTCTGATCGAAAAGACCTTGCCGGATTGTCCGGTATTCTGCTGGGGCCACTCCACCGGCGGCGAATATTTTTACCTGCTCGAACAATACGGCCTCAAAAACAAGCTCATCGGCGGAATCGGCTTCGGCACGGGAATGCCCGGCTGGGTGCGCAAAGAGTGGGACCTCGCCTGCGCGGAAAGATCGCCGGAAGAGCGCGCCGCGGGATTCCGCAACATCACCGATCTCAGCCGCCGCTCGGCGAAGGGCTACGTGAAGAGCGGTTACGTCGGTCCGAATCAGCCTTGGGGCAGCCCAGAGCGCTGGTTCGAATTGGAGAATCACCGCCGCCCGCAGTTTAAACCATTTTTGCAAGACATCGAGCACAGCGCCCACGACGTGCTGCTGGCGGAGATCAAAAGAATTTGCCAATTACCCGGCGACGAACTCTTCATCACCTATAAAGCCGAGCTGGAGCGGCTGCGCGGCAAGAAATTGCTCCACATCGTCGGCGAATACGACCGGGGCCACTGGATCGAAGGCGGAGAGAAGGGTCTGGAACACCGGCGCGAGGTATACGCGTTCAAGCGGTTCAAGCCCTATGCCGAGGAGATGAGATTAATCGTCGTCCCCAAACTCACGCACTATGGCCATGTCGAGAGCTATAACGAGCGGCTGGCGAACTTGATGGTGACGGCGTTCAAAGAATATTTCAGCTGACATGTACGACTGCCTAGGGGACGACCGGCCAGACGCCCCTACCTAAAACCAAACGAATTTCGCGCCATGCGAGTTTGGACGCCGGCGAATGCAAATCGGTTTACTCGCGCCCCATGACAAATCATTCACGGTGGCCAAGAGATTAGCGAAATACATCGAATTTCAAACGGTTCAGCGGTCTGCAAGCGTCTAGTTTGCTTGACAGAAGGTGGGATTTAACTTAGACAATGCCTACGAAAAGATCGCCGCATTGGAAGCAAAATGCCAAAACAATTCCACTTGAGGTTCCTTGGACCGATTCAGGCATCGTTGGCATGCATTTTCAGCGTAATGCATCTCTGGGCCGCTCTGGCGGGAGCGGAGCCCCTGCGTATTGCTTACACCTCCATTGCCGTTGTCTACGGACCGCTGTGGCTTACCAAAGAAGCCGGGCTGTTCAAGAAATATACGATCGACCCGGAGTTCTTATACGCGGCGACGCGTTCCATAGCGGCCGGCACCACGCCGCAACGCTTCGCGGAGTCGCGCTTCATTCGCGAATTGGTCGCGAGCGGATTCGTCGATACCCTTTACAAGGGCCGGTGATGCGCCGGCCCTTATTGTTGAGGAGAAAAGCCATGAAAAAAATTCTCGAAGCTCACGTGCCTCATAACACCGGCTGGTCGGCGGAAATGAAGCAGGGCCAGGTGATTCGCATCAGCGCGACGACGACGGTGGATTTTGTGTTTTTCCGGCTGCAAAACTTGCGCGAACGCTTCGACCAGCCGCGCACCAAGGTTTATAACATGAAG
>DASWHT010000010.1:0-8101 GCA_036398075.1 Binatia bacterium
TTACTTCACCGGCTCGAAGGCCCACAACATTGCGGTCCGCACCCTCGGCGTCGAGCGCGGCCTGCGCATCAGCGAATACGGAATCTTCCGCGCGCCAAAGGGAAAGAAGGCGGAGGGGGCCGGGGTCGAAGAAGGCGAGCGGCTCGGCGGCGTCAACGAAGAAGACGTCTTCCAAGCGGTCGATCTGGATTGGGTCCCACCCGAGCTGCGGGAAAATCGCGGCGAGATTCAGGCCGCACAAAAGCACAAGCTTCCCGATTTGATCGTAGCCAACGATATTCGGGGAGAGCTCCACATGCACAGTAAGTGGACCGACGGGAACAGCGCGGTTATGGAGATGGTGCGCGCCTGCAAAGAGCGCGGCTATCAATACTGTGCGATCACGGACCACAGCAAGGCGGTTCGAATAGCAGGGGGTCTTAGCGCCGAGGACTTCAAAAGACAACGCGCAGAGATCGACGAGGTTCGAAGGAAAGTCCGGGGGATCACTATTTTCACCGGTTGTGAGGTCGACATTCTACCGGATGGATCCCTCGATCTGCCTGATGATCTCCTCGAGCAGCTCGATGTCGTCGTCGCCGCCGTTCACTTCAAGATGGACATGAACCAGAGCGAGATGACCAAACGGGTCCTGAAGGCTCTCGCAAATCCCGCGGTCAAGATCCTGGCCCATCCTACCGGACGACTCATTAACCAGCGCGAGCCCTTCGCCATCGATCTAGAGCAGATCTTTCATGCTGCAAAAGAACATGACGTGGCGGTCGAACTTAATGCTCAGCCCGATCGTCTTGACTTGAACGACCTCCATCTCTTTAGGGCCAGAGAGATCGGCGTGAAAATCGCAATCAACACCGACGCGCATAGTACCGAGCAGCTCCACTTCATCAGGTACGGCATCGATCAGGCGCGCCGCGGCTGGCTGGAAAAGCGCCACGTGCTAAACGCGATGGCGCGCCCACAGCTGGAGATCTGGCTCAAGCAGCGCCGGCAGAGATTCGCCACGGCGGCGGCACTTTAGGGAGTGACAAGGAGCACCTTGGAAGATTCGTGTAGAGATTTGTTTCTGTCGCTCTCAGAATCTGCTTCATATAAGCCCAATAAACGAGGATCTCATCCTGGGTGGACAGCGGATTACCCCCTCTCTTGCCCCTTATTGAAGACAAGAAAGGAGCCGTCGGGACATTGGGAGGAGTTTTGGGATGTCGACGACTGGCTGAAATAAGTTTTATCTCCAGAAATACGGCCAATCTGCAGGTCTAAACGATTTCTCAAACACGCCAACTTCACGAGATTGATCCGCAAAGTCAGGAAAATATAGCCTGAGGTGAATCGAAACGCGGCATAATTGCTGGCATCGGGTTTGCTCCTACCCGGGTCATGATTATGGTCGTTGAACAGGACCAATGCGCGCGAGCCAGTTTATCCGAACTGCTTAGCGATCGAGGTCATCGGGTAGTCCAAGCTGCCGATGCCAGCGAGGCAATACAGCGCCTCGAGGAAAACGTAGGCCTGGGGTTAATCTTATTGGATTTAGAGATAGCGGCGTCGGCGCGTGTGCTTGAACATGCGCGAAGGATGGCGCCAAATGTCATAGTCTTCGGAATGTCTCGACACGATGCTTTCCCCGAAGCCATGGAGAGTATCCACGGCTTTTTTTGCAAGCCGCTGGTATTTCGAGAATTGTATCGAGAGATTTGCTCAGCCGGGATGCGAATGGATCGATGCAATCCTTAGGCAGCCTGTTTAAGGCGGCGTTCCCGTCATAGCCGTCCAGCCTCCACCCAGCGCTTTGTACAAGCTGATCAAATTCGAGGTGACTTGACCCTTACTCTGGGCCACCTGGTCCTGAAAGGACAACACCGTTCGCTCAGCGTCCAGCACGGTCTGGAAATCGATCAAGCCCGATGCATATTGATCGCGCGCGAGTTCCGCGGCGCGCTGCGCCGCCTGATTAGCTTCCATCAGCGCATCTCTCCGTTCCTGTTCCTCCGCGAAAGCGGTCAAAGCATTCTCCACGTCTTCGAGAGCGATGAGAATCGTCGTCTCATACTGTTGTAGAAATTGTTCTTGAAGCGCGTTTTGGACTTCTATGTTTTGCCGTATGGCGCCGCCCTTAAAAACGGTCCACGCAAAACCACCGACCAGACTCCATGCCCGGCTAGCGGTGGAAAATAGATGGTTGAATGAAAGCGCTTCCAGCCCGATGGATCCGGGCAATGAGAATTTCGGGTAGAGATCAGCCGTCGCAACTCCGATGCGCGCGGTCTGTGCGGCCAATTGTCTCTCGGCGCGCCGCACATCGGGCCGACGGCGCAGCGTCTCTGCGGGTACGCCAACGGCGACTTCGAGCGGCGCTACCGGTATCGGCCTCCTTGCCGCGAGTTGAGCTTCGAGCATCCCAGGAAATATTCCGAGTAATATCGCCAGACGATTCTTGGCCGCCTCGATATTGGAGCGCAATCTGGGCAACTGCGAGCGAGTGTTTTCCAGGTTGGCCTTGGCCTGTTCGACATCGAGACTGCTCACCAGACCGGCGGCAAGGCGCCATTCGACCAGCTGCAGGGTTTCTGCCTGCGCTTTGAGATTCTCATCGCCGACCTGAAGCTGCGTTTGAAAGGTGCGCGCCTCGACATAGTTCAAAGCCACTTCGGCGAGCAAGCTCACTAGCACGTCTTGGTAATCCGCAACGCTGGCCTCGAGATCTCCCTGGGCCGCCTCGATGGACCGGCGCACGCCGCCGAACACATCGACCTCCCAGCTTGCGTCAAAGCCGGTCCGGTACAGCTCGCGGCGCAAACCCGATCCGGTCTCTTCGCTGCCACGGTTGAGTGTCGCCGACCCGCCGAGATCTAGTGACGGAAAGAGACCGGCTTCTGCAACGCCGCGCCGGGCGCGCCCCTCACGGACGCGCGCTTGCGCTCTCTGGATATCCAAATTTCCCGCGATGGCGCGCTCGATGAGATTCGACAAATCGGGGTCGCCAAGTGTTGTCCACCATTGGGCAAGCGTTTGCGCTTCGGGCTCGGCCGCGCTCAACCCCCGCCGCAGGTCGCTGCTCCATAGATCCGGCGCCGCGATGTCGGGACTTTTGTAGTCAGGCCCGACGGCAAAACAACCGTGAAGCATGAGGACAAGAGATATCGTAACCAGACATGGCGTTGCGCTATGCTGATTACGCGCCGGCAAATCTCTCATGAAACAGCGATGAATGCCTGCAACTTCATTCATGGCGCAGCGCCTCAATGGGATCAAGTTGCGCCGCGCGGCGCGCCGGAAAGTAACCGAAGATGACGCCCACGGCTCCGGAAAAGAAAAAGGCAAGGATCATGATGCCTGGATTCAATATCAGGGGAACCTGCAAGACCCGGGCGAGCGCGGCGGAGACAGCAAGCGCCAGTAGGACACCAAACAACCCGCCAAAGGACGCCAGCACCACTGCCTCCACCAGAAACTGCGTGAGCACATCGCGCTCGAACGCGCCGATCGCCAGGCGAATACCGATCTCCCGGGTCCGTTCCGTAACCGACACCAACATGATGTTCATAATGCCGATGCCGCCGACGAGCAGGCTCACAGCCGCCACCGCGCTCAGCAGCAGCGTGAGGATGCGCGTCGTACCGGTCAGCGTCTGCGCGATCTGTCGAGTATCCAAGACTGAGAAGTCGTTCTCTTCGTTGGGCGCGAGGTGGCGGCGCTCGCGCATCAAGCGCTCGATGGTTGACTTAACTCTATCGATCGCGCCTTCGTCTCGCACCGATACCTGGATCAAAGAAATATCGCGATTGCCCGCGATGCGCCGCTGGAAAGTCCGCAGCGGAATAATAATGACATCATCCTGGTCCCTCCCCATCGCCGACTGCCCTTTCGCTTCCAGTTGGCCGATCACTTCGCAAGAGACGTTTTTAAGGCGGAGCTTGTTGCCCAGCGGGTCCTGGGCGCCGAACAGTTCCTTGTTCACGGTAGCGCCGATGACGCAGGCGGGCTTGCCGGCGCGCATCTCGCTTTCGGTGAAAGTTCGCCCCCGCGCGATAACCCAGTTGGCCACCATGAAATAATCGTTGGTACTTCCCGTGACGGCGGTGGACCAATTCTTGTTCGCAAAAACGGCGGTGACTGATTTGCTCCCCGCCGGCGCGACGGCCTTGAGCTCGCCGATATCGCGCCTGATCGCTTCCACGTCATTCTCACGAAACGGTGCAACGCTCGACCCTCGTCCCGGACCCATCTGGCCGGGAAGAATCATCACCACGTTGCTGCCGAGGCTGGCAATTTGTTTCGACACCTGAACCGTGGCGCCGCTGCCGAGGGTGACCATGACGATCACCGCCGCGACGCCGATGACGATCCCCAGGATCGTCAGGAACGAACGCAGGACGTTACGGCGAAGCTCCCGCAGGGCGAGCAAGAACGCATTCCAAACCATCAGGCTGCCCTCTTGTCGTCGCGCTCATCGCTGTCAACTCTGCCATCGACAAAGCGCACGACGCGCTTTGCATAAGCCGCCATGTCCGGCTCGTGTGTGACCATCACGATGGTAATTCCCCGGTCGCGATTGAGAACGCTCAACAACTCCATGATTTCGCGGCTGCGCGCCGTGTCCAGATTGCCCGTCGGTTCATCGGCAAATAGGACGTGCGGCGCGGTAACGATCGCGCGCGCGACGGCCACCCTTTGCTGCTGCCCGCCGGAAAGTTCGCCGGGTGTGTGATTCTCCCAGCCGGTCAATCCCACCGCGCCCAGCGCCTGTCGCGCAAGCGCATGGCGTTCGGCAAGCGGATGGTTTCGATAGATCAGCGGCAGTTCCACGTTTTCGAGAGCGGATGTCCGATTGAGCAGGTTATATCCTTGAAAAACGAAACCCAGGTAGTAGCGGCGCAAACGCGCCCTTTGGCCGCGCGTCAGTTTCCCTACCTCCACGCCCTCGAAGAGATAAGAGCCCGAAGTGGGAGTGTCCAAGCAGCCAAGAATGTTCAAGCAAGTGGATTTTCCCGAGCCGCTCGGCCCCATAGCGGCAACGAACTCGCCCCGGTCGATGCGCAGGTCCACGCCCTGCAGCGCGTGCATGGCGGCGCCACCCGTGCCGTAAATTTTGGTCACGCCACGTAGGAGAAGCTGCGGTGGCTTTTCGGGCTCCGCGGATAACTTTTCCATCATGGGCTCGCACTGATGATATCCGTCACGACCTCCGTCCCCACCTTGATGTCACCGCCGCTAATTTCGGTCATGACGCCATCGGTGGCCCCGGTGATAACCGTGACGGGCGACGGCTGACCATCGCGTAAGACCCAGACGCGCTGTTGTTTGCCTTTTGCATCCGCTGTATCGCGTGACCTCGAGGGCGGAGGCGGGCGTGGAAAGAGCCGGCTTATCAGGCTACCGCTGTTTCGCGCCGTTTCCTCGGACACCGGCGGCGAGAAACGCAGCGCAAGATTTGGCGCCAACATAACGTTGGCGATGCGCTGCGCTGTGATATTCGCAGTGGCGGTCATGCCGGGCCGCAAGGCGAGATCTGAGTTATCCACCGCCAGCAAGGTCTTGTAAGTGACCACGCCCTGGACGGTCTCAGGACCGTAACGCACTTGCTTAACGACGGCGCTAAAGGCTCGCCCGGGATACCCATCCACCGTGAAACTGGCCGGCTGGCCTACTTGGACCTGCGCTACATCCGCCTCATCGACGTCGACCTGGACTTCCATTTGCGCGAGGCTCTCGGCAATAGTGAAAAGCACCGGCGTTTGCAGTGACGCCGCCACCGTCTGACCAGGTTCCACTTGCCGCTTGAGCACGACCCCGTTGATCGGCGAGCGGATCACCGCTTTGGACAAATTGGTTTGATCGATACTGAGCTTCCATTTTGCTTCGGAGATCTGCGCCTTGAACAATGCCTCGCTCGAGAGCGCGCGCTTGAGTATAGCTTCCGCGGCATCGAATTCTCTTTGCGACGGCACCTTCCCGCCGCTCATCTCGCGCACGCGTTTGAAACGCTCCAGGTTATCGCGCACTTCGGCGACGGTCGCCTGAGCCTCGATCAACTTGGCCTCAGCCGATTCCAACGTGGACTGAGACTGCGATACCTGCGCCTGCAATTTATCGGTGTCGATCCGCGCCAGTACTTGGCCGACTTTGACTCGATCATTGTAATCAACTTCAACCGTTCTGATGGTTCCGGATATCTCGGTGCCGACGTCCACTTGATTGACCGGTTGCACGGTACCAGTAGCCGTGACGATCACGGTAAGATCGCCGCGCGTGACCGGAGCGGTCTTGTATTGAACAGCGGTGCTGTTGCGCGTCGCGGAATACCACAGCACAGCAGCAATGATTCCCACGAGTAGCACCGCCAAAGCGGTAAACCGGATCCACCTGCGGCTGGGCGGCGCTTCGTCGAGACCCAAAACCTCGCGGATATCCCGAGCGTTATCTTCACGGGTGCTCATCAATTTTCTCAAAAATCGTATTCCGCAAGCGACATGCCACCATTGGATGCGCCAGGCCACCGAGAAATATCGGTTAATTCACACGAGAGTCAGGTTGTTTCGCAAGAATGCAACGGGCGCCGGAGCTAAATCGCATTTATGCGATAAATGCCGTGGCGCCGACGAATGTTTCCGCGTTACGAAAGTCGATTATTCGTGAAGGTTCGGAAGCGGCATTTCTTGTTGCGTAGAGCCGAATGCGATTTCGCGGCGATGGCTTCTAGGAAAAGTTAATGGCCTCGCTCTCGCGCTTTAGGAGCAATCACTCTTGTTGGAATCTTTCCTTACTTGAGAGTTTCGGCAGTTCGTTTCGTGGATGGGAATCTTTCCGCAGAGTTCGGTGATTGAGCGGCATCAGAAAATGAGCCATATTAATTTTCGTGCGCTCGAACAGCTTGCGTCCATTTTGGCACGTTGGTTGCGTTGAAATCATACCGGTGGATAAACGATGGCTATGGAATCTCTCTCCCTGCCGCCTTTGATTCGAGCCATGCTGCGCGCGGGTTTCTATCCGCACCACGCCGATTCGGTAGAGCTTAGGCAAACCCATATTTCCTATGTGCTCCTGGCGGGCGATTACGTCTACAAAATCAAGAAACCGGTCCGTTTTCCTTTTCTTGATTACTCAACCCTGGAGAAACGCCGCCACTATTGCCACGAAGAAATCCGCCTGAACCGACGGCTTGCGCCGACAGTTTATCTAGAAGTGCGCACCATCGTCCAGGACGGAGAACAATTCGGTCTAAGGGTTTCCCCCGGTGCAAACGAAAAACTGTTCGAATACACCGTGAAGATGCGCCGCCTCCCTGAGCAATATTTCCTCGATCGCCTGATTCAAGAGGGAAAAGCTCGAAAGGAGGATTTTGATCGAATTGCAAGGACGCTGGCGAATTTTTATGTGACCGCGGCAACTGATCGAGCTGCACTTTACGGATCGCCCGAGGGGATTCGTCCAAATCTGGAAAAAAACGTGGAAGAGATTGAGCGCTTTATCGGCGGAACCCTCAGTTCGGACGAATTTAGACGCATACGGGACTACCATTTTAATTTTTTGACAGAAAACTACGATCTCTTGAAGACGAGAGTTCGAGACGGTCGGGTGAGAGAAGGACATGGGGATCTCCGCGCCGAACATATCTGCCTTGAGGATGATCCTGTAATCTTCGACTGCATTGAGTTCAGCGAGGCGTTTCGCTACTGCGATACGGCCTCAGAGATTGCGTTTCTTGCTATGGATTTGGATTACCTGGGAGTCCCCATGCTTTCGGATTACTTTGTTACAACCTTTCAGAACTTCACCAAAGACCCTGATTTGTCGCGCCTTCTGCCCTTGTATAAAGTTTACAGAGCGTGTGTCCGGGGCAAAGTAGAAACGCTAAAAAGCCAGGAATCCGAGGTGCCCCAGGAGGATCGCCTGGAAGCCAAGCGCCGGGCGCGCCGCTACTTCCATCTTGCGCATCGGTACGCCAGCGGCCCCTGCCCCGCCGCCATGGTCGTTGTTTGCGGCCTGGCCGGATCGGGAAAATCGACAATCGCTCAAAGCCTCGGCGCTCGCACCGGATATCAGATCCTTAACTCGGACGTTGTCCGCAAGCAATTGGCCGGTATTTCGCTAACGGCTCATT
>DASWHT010000011.1:0-7497 GCA_036398075.1 Binatia bacterium
GATTCGCATCAGCGCGACGACGACGGTGGATTTTGTGTTTTTCCGGCTGCAAAACTTGCGCGAACGCTTCGACCAGCCGCGCACCAAGGTTTATAACATGAAGCTATTTCTCAGCGTCGGCGACAAGCTCATGGGCCGCAATAACCAGCACATGATGACGATCTTGCATGACGGCTTTACGGAAGGGACACACGATCTGCAAAAAGGCATGTGCAGCGGCTACCGCTTCAAGCTCGCCCAGCAGGAAAACCGCCTGAGCGAATATTATCCGCGACAGATCGACGAAATTCCCGATCATGGCTGCTACGAAAATATTTCCAAGGCAGTAGCGTCCTACGGCATCATTCCGGAAGATGTTCCGAGTCCGTTCAACTTGAACCAGCATATGAAGATCGACGGCGTCACCGGAAAAATGGCGCACACCCAGGTGCGCCCCAAGGAAGGCAATTACATGGATCTCTGCGCCGAGATGGATCTGCTCGTAGCGCTCAGCGCCTGCCCTGACCTCCCCGTCGGCGGCAAGCCGGTGGACGTGCTGATTTACGAACCGTGAGACATGCCCGGTCCTGACGTTCGCCGGCAAAGGAGATCAGGCATATTCCCATCGTAATAGTAGCGATGCCCTACGGCTCGCTGGGCTCAGAGAAACTGTCCAAAGCGTCGCGCATCTGTTTGGAAAAAGCGCTGGATTGGTGGCAGAAGTCGATGCACACCTCCAAGCACAAGACCTACCTGGTCGTGGCGGGCTACGATGGCGATGCCGGCCGCGAAGTCGCGCTGCGCAAAAAGATTGTCGCGACAACGCTACAAGATTCTGATTTTGCCGGCAACGTTGTCGCACTAAGCGCGGCCAACGAAGTAAGCTTGGCGCAAAAAATCTCGCGGGTGCGTGAGCTACTGCCGGTCGAAACGATTACGGTCTTCGCCGAATCGCGCAACGCCGTCAGCGTCAAAGCGATCTTCAAGAGAAAATTCGGCAAGACACTGCAAATCCGCAAGTTCAAGGCCGAATTTGAACCCAACCACCAGTGGATCACGACCTCGACGCCGTTGGCCTGGTTGTCCCGCAACTGGCTGCTCCGCCTCTGGTTCGAGACCAAGAAACGGCTGGGACGGGGAGTCCGAAAAAAACTCCGCTATTGGTTCAGAGGTAGAATGTAGGGGGCGCAGCATGCTGCGCCCCTACTATTTTTTAGGCGACTTTGACGGCCCGCGCGGTTTCTGCCGAGAAGCCTTTCTCCAGCCACCAGTGGGCCACTTCGCTGCCGGTGGCGAACCAGACGCCCTTGTGTGACTTCATGTACTGGATAATTTCAGCGAGCGTTTTCGCCCGGCCCGGTCGGCTTGAAATATACGGGTGAAACTGAAACGGACAGAACGTCGGCGCCAATGCGGACTCCTCGTAAAACTGGTCGAACATTCCCTTCCAGACCGTAAACGTATCTTGGGGATTGCCGGAGTCTCGGTGGCCATAGGTCCTGCCGTCGCCGAAAGGCTGGCGCGGCAACTCCACCAGTTTTTTCTTGCCGTTTTGCCATACGAACGGCAGATCGTGAGAAAAAGAGTTGCTGTTCCACAGATAGCCCTGCTCCATGAGCAGCTCCAGACTGTTGGGGCTCTGGGTGCAGGAGCGCCAGCCGACCGGCCGCTTCTGGGCGCGGCTGATAATCATCTCTGTGGTCCGCTTCATCACATCGCGCTCTTCGTCCTTGGTGAGATCCCGCGCCACTTCATGGTGATAGCCATGTCCGGCCACTTCATGTCCCTGGGCGATGATCGCCGCCACCGCTTCGGGATAACGTTCGGCGATGCCGCCGCAAGTTAAAAACGTCGCCTTCACCTCGTTGGCCGAAAGGATGCGCAGAATGCGATAAATGCCGGTGCGAGGGCCATATTCCGCCTGGGTATATTCTTCATGGTTCATTTTGCCGTTTTTATCGGGTCTCACATCTTCGCCACCCTGAAAGTCGAAGCTTAACAGAACTGCAATCCGGGCATCGCCCGGCCAGAAAATCTTTCCCTCGCCGTGATGTTCTTGAATCACCATCGTTATCCTCCTAGGTTCTGAACGACCTTGTGAACTGGGCGCCAACTCCCGCAAATCGCTTCCCTAGTCTTATTCCAGCGCGCCGGCGCACGCAAGCCAAATCCTCGGTTGACGTTGTTGGAGACGCAAAAAGATTGTATAGAGTGTCCGTGAGTTTCAGGAGGTGGTAATGACAGCCTCGACCGCGAGATTCGACGTCGGCGGCGTATTACTGGAACAGCCATTCAAGATTCGCCGTCTGGGCCACTTCGGCTTCAATCTCTCCAACATGGAAGACGGCGCGCGGTTCTACATTGACTTGCTCGGCTTTCGCGTCTCCGATGTGATGGACTATTCTAAACGGGCCAAGAGTCCGGAACAGCTCGCGGGGCTAGGCGATCCCAACGGTTACTTCACCCGCTACGGCACCGATCATCACGCGATGGTGCTCTTTCCCAAGCGCGTGCGCGATGCTCTGGGGCGAAGCGAAAAACCGGGCGTCACCATCAATCAGATCACCTGGCAAGTGGGCAGCCTCCGCGAAGTGGGCAACGCCATCACGTGGTTTACCCGCCAGGAGGTCCAACTGCACCGCACCGGGCGGGACATGCCCGGCTCCAACTGGCATACCTACCTTTTCGACCCAGATGGGCAGAGCAACGAACTCTACTACGGCATCGAACAGATCGGCTGGAACGGTCACAGCAAGCCGCGCGCGATGTACGACCGCGGCTTCGATAAGCCCCCCGAGTTGCCGCAGATTTCCGAATTCGACGAAGTCCAACAAGCAAAAGCAAGGGGAATCGATCCCACCAGCGGCTACCGGCATGCGGATAATCTGGCGGCGAGTTATGATGTCGATGGGATTCTGCTGCCCCGACCGTTCAAGATCGTACGCCTGGGTCCGGTCAGTCTTTTCGTGGACGACGTAGCGAAATCCGAAGCGTTTTACCGGAATAAACTGGGATTCACGTTGACTGAAGAAGTCCTATGGCAGGGCTATCGCTGCCTGTTCCTGCGCTGCAACACGGAACAT
The DNA here is from genome assembly GCA_036398075.1 of Binatia bacterium. GTDB lineage: Bacteria > Desulfobacterota > Binatia > UBA9968 > UBA9968 > DATACQ01. Next base: position 3,063 of record DASWHT010000011.1, read on the forward strand.
CACTCGCTGGCGCTGTTTCCCATCGCGCTGCGCCAAGTCCTGGGTTTTAGCGCGCATACGAAGAGTGCCGGCCTCGGCCTTCAGCTCGCTAACTACCGCCAGCTCAATGACGCTGTGCGATTCTTAAGGGAGCGCGGCATCAAAGTCAGGGACGATATTCCAACCGAGCTCCATCCCGGCATCGATTGCGCCGCCCATGTGCTCGATCCCGACGGCCACATGATCCAGCTCTATTGTGCCATGGAGCAGATTGGCTGGGACGGCAAGCCCAGGCCCAAGGAACTGCGCAGGCCGCTCAAAATGACCGACTGGCCGGCGAGCCTGGACGGCGATGGCAATGTTTACCTCGGCGAACCGTTTTTAGGGCCGTGGGGTTAGAAAGACAGTTCGAAGTTTCGAGTTTCAGGTTGCAGATTTAGAGTCGAGAGCCAAAAACCAAGAACGCGGGAAAGGAGACGATCAAATGGTTATTCGTGAGCTCAAAAACGGGCGCTGCTACGTCAGCACCCAGGAAGATCATGCCGAGCTGTCGGCGCAGTTTGCCGCGCACTGGGGTAACGAACGCTTCTCACAACTCAGGCCCTATAAGACGATGATCTTTGCCACGACTTTTCATGACAGCGGATACCGGGAGTTCGAAGGCAATCCGCCGATCAACACCGTCAAAGGGCGCCCCTACGCGCATCGCGAAGAGGTTCCTTCGTTCGAAGCCGTGGAGCTTGCGGCCTATGCCAAGAACGTCGATTGGGTTCGCTCCCACGATCCCTACGCCGGGCTTCTGGTCTCCATGCACCGCACCGGCCTCTGGCATAACCGTTACAACGTGTTTGCCGAGCCAGCCATGAGGCTGCGGCAGCGGAGCGCCGAAGTCCAAGCGGTGAAAAAAGCGTTGGAAGCGCAACAGGAGCAATTTAAACAAGAGCTCGCCGGCGAGAACCGAGGCTTCACCAATGAGCTCGAGTATAACTACCGCGCGCTGCAGGTTTTCGATCTGCTGTCGCTTTATTTTTGCTGCGACGGTTACGCGGCGGAAGACCAGTTCAAGGAATATAAGATCGCGCCGGTGCGCGTCTCCTATGACAGCGACGACACCGTGGAACTGCGCGTGCTCCCCAACGGGGCCAACTCCGTGCGCTTCGATCCCTATCCGTTCGATATCTCGCCGCTGAAATTCGCCGTGCGCGCGCGCATCATGACCCTGGAAGGCGGCAAGAGCGAAAGCGCCGGCCTCACAGCCTATCAAAAGGCGCCGCGCCAACTGCTGACCTTTGAAATGAGCCGGTGAGCAATGACGAACTTGAACCGAGCTGCGTGGACTTTCGACCCCATCGAAAATGAGCGGGTATAAGCATGGAAGAAAAAATTACCTTTCAATCGGACGGTTTAAAACTTTCCGCCATCATCCGCACGCCGGACGATTTGCGTCCCGGCGAGCCGCGCCCGGCGTTTATCGTGCTGCACGGCTTCGGCGGCAACAAGGATGGCCAAGGCCAAGCGGTGGTGGCGCAACAATTCGGCCAGTGGGGTTACGTGACGCTGCGCATGGATTTCAGAGGCTGCGGCGAGAGCGAAGGCGAGCATGGGCGCATAATCTGCCTCGACCAAGTGGCTGACGCGCGCAACGCCATCTCTTATCTCGCGACGCGGCCGGAGGTCGATGCGCGGCGCATCGCGCTGGTGGGGAGCAGCTTTGGCGCCGCCGTCGCCGTTTTTACCGGCGGCGCCGACCAGCGGGTCGCCGCGGTGATTTCCTGCGGCGGCTGGGGCAATGGCGAGCGAAAATTTCGCGGCCAGCATCCGACGCCGGAAGCATGGGAGCGATTTACCAAGATGCTCGAAGAGGGCAAACGCCAGCGCGAGCTGACCGGCAAGTCGCTCATGGTTCCGCGCTACGACATCGTGCCGATCCCGGAGCGTTTGCGGCGCAACATGAGCGCCGGGTCGATCATGGAATTCCCGGCCGAAACCGCGCAGAGCATGAACGACTTTCGCGCCGACGACCAGGTCGGCAATATTTCGCCGCGGCCGTTGCTGCTGATCCACAGCGCTAACGATTCGGTGACGCCCACCTACGAATCCATCGAGATGTTCAAGCGCGCACGGCAACCGGCGGAGCTTCATCTGCTCTCGGACGTAGACCACTTCACGTTCAATGAAGAAAATCAGCGCTTGACCCGCATCGTCGCCGACTGGCTGGAGCGCTATTTCCCGGTGCAGAAACCACGTTGAAAACCGAACGGAGTATCAACTTTATCCTCTCTTCTTCATCCTCTTCAGATTCATCTCCGCTATAACCCTCTCCCTTTCCAGGGAGAGGGAAGGGTGAGGGTGAGAAGTCCCAAGGAAAATCTCGTGCCCAGATTGGCTCACTACGAACTCGTCAATTTCACCGAACGTCTGCTCTCAAGCGGCGGCATGCCGCCGGATGACGCTACGCTCGTCGCAAAGCTCCTGGTCAAAGCCGACCTGCGCGGTTATCCAGGCCATGGCGTTACGCGCGTTCCGCCCTACTTGGGATGGATACAGGACGGAACCATCAAGCTTGCGGAAAAACCCAAAATCCTTCGCGAACGCAAAATAACAGCCGTGATCGACGGCAATCACTACATTGGTCAGGTCGTCGCTCATGCGGGAATGAGCCTCGCTATAAAAAAGGCCAAGGAGCACGGCGCCGGCATCGTAACACTGCGCCGCGCGAGTCACACCGGACGGCTCGCCGACTACATGGAGATGGCCGCCGATGCCGGCTTGATCGCCATGGGCGCCGTCAGCGTCGGATCGGGCACGACGACTTTTTACGGCGGCATGGAACGCATGACCGGCACGAATCCGATGTCCTTCGGAATACCGGGCAGAAATGGGCGCCATATCATTCTTGATTTCGCCACCTCGGCTATGAGCATGGGCGAAATTCAAAAGCGCATTGCGCGCCGGGAAGCTATTCCCGGGGATGTCTTGCTTGACGGTTACGGCAAACCCACCACCGATTTCAACGCCTTCCGCGGTCCGCCGCGCGGCGTCTTCCGAGCTTTCGGCGGTTACAAAGGCTCCGGCATCGCCCTCATCGCCGAGCTGCTCGGCGGCGCTTTCAGCGGCAACGGCCTGAGCCGGGATTGGTGGGACAAAGGCGGCCACGGCGTCAACGGGGTGTTCCTGCAAGCCATCGCCGTGGAAGAGTTCCAGCCTCTCGACGAGTTTACCGCCAAGGTCGACGATCTGGTCTCCTTCATCAAGTCGCGCAAACCCGCGCCGGGGTTTAGCGAGGTTTTGCTGCCCGGCGAGCAGGGCCGAAGAAACCAAGAGCGGCAACTGAGAGAAGGCGTAGAAGTCGATGCGGGGACGTGGGGAAATCTATTAACGCTGGCCGACGAACTGGGCGTCAGCTCCCCGAAACCGATTTAGTATCATCAATCAGAAGTTTCCCGAAATAGTCGGGAGGCCGAATCCGTCATTCCCGCCCCGTGGAAGATCGGCCATTCTTCCACGGGGGGAATCCAGGTTTTCTTGGTCTTCCTGAGTTCCGGACACTCGCGAAAGAAGACACTAATTTTCGTGGATCTCCACTCTTATCGCCTGCCCCCTTCCTGACTCCGGGCAGGCGCTCACCGCCACTAGACAATCCATCTCGGCGCGGAAATCTACATGGGCTTCGTCTTTGGGACGGATCATGGTGTCATACATTGTGCCGGTGTCCGGATCGATGCGCATATACTGAAATATATTGAACGGGCTCGGCACATCGTCCGGCGCGATATTCCACGCCTGCACCGCGTTGCTCAGGTTCTCCCAGCAACCATGATCGGGAATTTCTTCGGCTTTTTTTGGATTGATATCGACGCCTTCGGCGAATACCCGCTTCGACTTACCTTCAGCCACCATCTCGAAGCGCTTGCGGCTGCACATGCCCTTCTGTAAGTCGTGCCGTCCTTCGGTGAACGTATCCGCGACGATGGTGAGCATTGGATTGTTTCGTTTGGAGTACAGAATGTCGCCGGTGCTGATAAATATCTTGACTTGATTCGTCTTGGTCCGCGCCTGATCGAACCGCTCCGTCAATTCGCGCAGGTTAAAGGCCACGAAATCGACGATGCTCTTGCCCGCGACTCGCAGCCTTTGACCTCGTGTCACTTCAAAGGCCGCGCCGGAATTCTTCACCACGACCTGACTCTTCAACATAGCCATCCCAGACTCCTTAGACACACGCCTGCCAAGCCCTTCGATTGTTTCATCATGGCACCGGGAGTGTCAATCGCGAGCTACAATCACCCGGCTCGCCGGGCGCGGTCGCAGACACGGTGTGCTACAATCCACTTTCAGCCATCTCGCGTAAACATGAAAACGGACTCCCAGCTTTCAACCCAGGCGCTGGTTTTCCTTTTAGTCGGGACCGCTTTCACTACCGTGTATATCACCCAACCGGTGTTGCCGGTGATCG
>DASWHT010000012.1:0-4675 GCA_036398075.1 Binatia bacterium
CGCTTTAAAAAACCGATATGCTTGTGGTAGGAGACGGAAACCAGAGTGTTGATCTCGACGGTAAAATTGCCCCAGTTCTTAAAAAATAACTTGATCGCCGGCATCGGCAAGTTTCCCTCGAGAAACCTGCTCATGAACGGACCCTTGGTCACGCGCTCCTGCCAGCGTCGGATGACTTTCTGATTGATTTCCTCGATGTAGGCTTTCGCCTGGGCGGCGGTCATCGGCACTCCCAATCGCGGCGCGCCAGCTTGCATGGTGTAAAAACTCCCTCTCAGGATATTAACGAAACGATCAGCGGCGTGGGCCAAGGCACATGCAGAAGGACATTGAACAGGGAATAGACAAATCCCCCAGCCAGCGCGCCGAGCGCCGCGGAGAGCAGCCATCCGCCGCCATAGGTTTTTGTGTAGGAGAATACGAAAAGCGGCACGGCGGCGAGAAAGCCGACAAGATGGATCGCCGCGAAGAACGCCGCTATCCAACTCCAGATTTCAAGAGTGCCCCAGCGGCTGTCGGTCTTAACGGCCGGAGCTTCCATGGTCAGTGCTTGAGAGGATTTCCCGGCGCTTTTTATGTCGACGACTAATTGCACGATGATCAGCGCCGATCCTATCGCTCCCAAAACCAGTATGATGATCGATGCTCGCACCGGCCATTCGAGGGAAACTAGCATGGCGCCGGCAAGGACTACGCCAATTAGCAGAGTAAAAAGCGGCCTTTCAACCTTGGTCCAATTCATGGTGTTACATCGCCTCCGCTGCGCGCGAAACGCCGCCTCGTCGGCCCTGCCAAATCGGATAGAACACAGAGGCCAGGAGCAGAATGAATAGGATCACGACACCGGGCCGGAGCAGCCATTCGACGCCGTAGCGGGTGTAGGATAGCCAGAGATAAAGCTCCATTTTTGTGCCCAGCACAACGCCGAGCAATAAGGGCGCTCGGGGCCAGCCGTGTCGGCGCATCATGAAACCCAAAGCGGAAAAGACCAATAGCGCCAGGAGATCGTAGTGATTGAAATGCGCCGCGAAAGCGCCGATAAAAACGAAAACCAAAATCAACGGGACGATGGTGTAAAACGGCAGAAAACAACATTTGGCGATGGGTTTGACGAAAGCCATGCAAAAAGCTACGGCAATGATATTCGCGATCGCCAATGTCCAGATAATCGCGAAGGTAAAGTTTAGCTGGGTCGTCAACATATCCGGGCCGGGATTGATGCCCACCGCGGTGAAGGCAACCAAAATCAGTGCGGTCGAGGTGCCGCCCGGGATGCCGAAGGCCAGAGTTGGAATATAACTGCCGGCTTCCTTCGCGTTGTTCGATGCTTCCGGCGCAATCACGCCGCGAACATCGCCCTTGCCGAAGTTTTCGGTGTTTTTCTCCGTCTGTATCGTGTGCGCGTAGGCGAACCAATCAGCCACGGAGCTTCCCAACCCGGGCAAAAATCCCACCCAGATCCCGATCGCAGACGACCTGATCGTGAGCCATAGGTTGCGGAAAACATCGAGTATGCCCTCCTTGAACCCGGAACCCAATTCGTGCCTCTCGGCGATGCTTGATTTTCGGCTCGCCAGATCGATGCATTCGGGCACGCCGAAAATCCCCAGAGCGACGATGATCAAGCTGATGCCTTCCCAAAGATAGGGTTCGCCGAAGGCAAATCGTTCGATGCCGGATTTCATATCCAGGCCCACGGTCGCGATGAAGACTCCGAGTATTCCGGCTATTAGTCCTTTGACGGGAGCGTTCCCGCTCAAAACCCCGACCATGGCGAGCCCCCACAGGGTCAAAACGAAAAACTCAGGGGAGCTGAAAGCCAGAACCAGGGGGCGTAGGATTGGCAGCGACGCGAGCAAGATGAGCGGGCCGACGATGCCTCCCACAAGCGAGGCCATAAACGAAGCGCTCAAGGCGCGCGCGGCCTCGCCGCGCTTGGCCATGGGGTAGCCATCGAGGATCGTTGCCTGCGAGCCGGCGCTTCCCGGCACGGAGATGAGGATCGACGGAAACGCGCTGGCGGTGTTGCCGACCGCGTCCATGCCGACCAAAAGGGCGATGACGGTCACCGGATCTTTCATCACCATTACGAACGGCAGCATGATGGCGAGGGTGGTGGGTCCCCCGATGCCCGGAAGAAAACCGACCAGGCTCCCGATAAAAACGCCCAGCGACATCATCGCGAGCGAATAGGGAGTCAAAATACTCTGGAGACCCTCTATGGCCGCTTCGAGCATGGTCCGCCTATCTACGCTGTTCCCCCGTCGGCAGGCCGTACTTCTTGCGTATTTTGGTTAAAAAATCCTCAGCTTCTTTGGAGATCGTCGTGACTTCGCGGATCATGAGTTGAGTCTTTTTGCCAGTTCGCGTGCGCCATGCATCGCCGAAAAAGTTGGTGGCTTGCTGTTTGAATTCCTCGTCCTTCGCCATCTGGACAAAAGCCTGTCGCAAGGTAGCCATAATGTTGTCCGGCGTGCCTCTCGGTGCGATTAAAAATTTGTCGATTTCGTTTGGACCGGACCACGCAAGATAGGCTTCCCAAGACGCGCCCTTGGGCTTCTTGTCGCCTAAAACCTCAACGAAAGTCGGCACCTCTTTAAATCCCGGCCGCCGGTCGTCTTCATGCTGAAAGAGAATTTCGTGCTTTCCTTCCTTCATCAAACCCCTGACCAGCTTGGCATTCGACGTACCCCAGACATCAATTTCTCCTTGCCTGAGCGCGAGCTGCAACTCCTGAGTTCCGGGGTAGCCGTAGACAAATCGCACGTTCCAACCCAGGTACTCCGCCGCCCATACCAGCGTCGAGACCCAGGTCCTAATCCCGTCGCTGTCCCCAACGACGACCTTTTTGGCCTTCGGGTCGGTGAGCCGCGGCTTGGCCGCCTTGCTGATCATCATCAGCGAACCGCCGCGGGTAATCGAACCTACCGCCAGGTTCTCTCTGGGGTCGTAATTTATGTGGGAACCGCCCCGGCTAAAATTTCCCAGGCCAGCAGATGAGTCCTGGAACAGCCACAGCCCATCGGCCTTGGCGTTAGCATAAAAATAATTATTGGCAATGGTGCCGCCGCCACCGGGCATATTCTGAATGATGGTCTGCGGGTTGCCCGGGATGTACTTTGGGAGAAAACGCGCGACCACGCGAGCCGCCGCGTCCGTCCCCCCGCCCGGACTGGAAGACACGAGTATCTTAACTGTTTTACCCGCGTAATAAGGATCACCTCCCTCTGCTCGGGTCGGACCGAGGTTTACCCCGAGCGCCAAACTCACAACCGCCAGTGACGCCGATAAATGATACGGCAAGCGCGATTTCATAGGGTCATCCTCCTTGTAAAGAATATTTGGCCACGCATGGTTTACACTGTCGCTAAAGCCGATAAAGATTGTCGATGAAGCCGCTATCGTCGACGCGGCGCAGAAAATGAAAATCCCACAACGACATCGGATCGGTTTTTTCCGCCGCTTTGTCCTGCTCGATGGAAATCTCATAGACGTTGGCGATGGCCGGAATGGTCGCGTAGGGCTTGGCCTGCAGGATCTTCGAGAGATCGTCGTAGAGATGGGCCGCGCTCTCGTCGTCGAGCTCGCCTTCAGCTTTGTATTTTTCCTTGATGATCTTGATGGATTCGGTTCGATGGGTTTTGAAGAAAGCGATGCCCTCGCAGATCCCGCGCAGGAATTTGTCGACGATGTCGGGATGCTTCTCAACGAACGGCAGCCCGCTGGATGCGGTGGTGAACCACACCATCGGCAGAAACGGAACGTCGATGACTTTCAGCCCGGCCTTTTTCGACAAGAGATCCGCCGGCGGCGTGACGAAGGCCGCATCGGCTTCGCCGTCGCGCACCGCTTCCCAGTGAAATTTGCTGCCCTCGGCCTTTTCAACATCGCAATCGTTGAGCAAACCGTTCTGCTTGATGAACAACCAGGTGTTCAAACCGGGGTGCTTGCCTTTAGTGGCGACCTTCTTTCCTCTCAGATCCGATACTTTGTTGATGCCGGAGTCGGCGCGCACGACCATGCGGTGGTTCAAAAGACTTACCGTCTGGCCTAGATAAACCCACTTGTCGCCGGCCGGGCGGCGGATATACGGCGAAAGATGATTGCCGCCGACGAATTCGATGGTGCCGTTCGCCACGTTTTTGTGGGCGTCTTCAGAAGTGATTTCGAAATCGTAATTGACTTCCAAGCCATGCTTTGCCCATGAGCCCGACTCGTGCACGACGTGCAGAAAGGGCAGATGGCTGTCCGAGCGATAGGGAAAATTAACTTTGTCCATGAAAATCTCCTCCGTCGGTTGACCCGGTGTTAGGTTGTTCAGGATTATCCGCAGTCTCGAAACCCGTATAATGGACTCATATCGCTTCGGCGGCTTATGTCAAAGGCTCGCCTGGCGTAAGAGCGAAAATGCTTTGAACTCTCGCGGATGTCTGCGTCCGCGCGCTTACTTTAGGTTAAGCTTGGGCGCCCATTTCTCCCATATTTTGTCTCTCATTGCCGCGCTGAATTTGTTCGCCAACGCGAATTGGGCGCGCCAATGAAATGGTTTGCACGCGTCTACGAGCATTCGGCTCATGGTGAAATCGCCCTTCTCGCGCCGCTCCGGCGGCAGACGCGGGTCTAGATCCGAGGTCCACGACTTGAGTATTTGCACCGACTCTGCGGGGTCCACGCG
>DASWHT010000013.1:0-9892 GCA_036398075.1 Binatia bacterium
CCGATGACTTCCAGCGCCTCGGGCTGCAACCCTTTCACACGCCGCTCGGCGTCATGCTGAACGAGAGCAATCCCCGCGCCAGCAAATGCATTCGCTGCGAGACCTGCGACGGGTTCCCTTGTCTCGTCTACGCCAAGTCGGATGCCCAGGTCTGCGCCGTCGACCCGGCCCTCCAGCATCCCAACGTCACTCTGCTGACGAACTCTTACGTCGAGCGCCTCGAAACCAACTCGTCAGGCAGCGAGATTAGCAACGTGGTCGTCAATCACAATGGCCGCAACGGCTCCCGCGAAGCGCTTTCCGCGGATATCGTCGTTTTATCCTGCGGCGCGATCAATTCCGCCGCGTTGCTGCTCCGTTCGGTCAACGACAAGCATCCTCGCGGACTCGCCAATAGTTCCGACACAGTAGGCCGTCACTACATGGGTCACGTCAATTCCGTTTTGATGGCGCTCTCGAAGTGCCCTAACCCGACCATCTTTCAGAAATCTCTATCGGTAAATGACTTCTACTTCGGCGCCCCGGAATGGAATTATCCGCTGGGCCATATCTCCTTCGTCGGCAAGCTGGACGGCGAAACGCTCAAGGGCGGCGCGCCCTCGCTCACTCCGGGCTGGACCCTGGATCTCATGGCAAAGCATTCACTGGATTTCTGGCTCACGTCGGAAGACCTGCCCGATCCCAACAACCGCGTTACCCTGAATGCCGACGGCGGAATCGTCCTCAGCTACAAGCCGAACAACGAAGAAGGTCACAAACGGCTCGCCGCCAAACTAAAGGAGCTGATGCAACAGCAGACGAAGTGCGGCGTCCATGGTCACGACTGCCATGAGGGGCTGTTCGCGCGCAATCTGTTCGTCGGACAACGCATTCCGCTTGCCGGCGTCGCCCATCAGGTGGGCACCGTGCGCATCGGCAGCGATCCGCAGACGAGCGCGCTGGATGCCAACTGCAAAGCTCACGAGTTGGATAATCTTTACGTGGTGGACGGCAGCTTCTTCGTCTCCAGCGGCGCAGTCAATCCGGCGCTGACGATCATCGCGAATGCGCTACGGGTGGGCGACCATATCATCGAAAAACTGCGCTAACGATCATGCGCCCCGAATCGCGGAAAAACACGAACTCCTCATCCCATCCCGCTCCTCTCAGTGGAGCGGGAGAACGTTTTTCTTGTCTCCGAGGACAAAAAGGATTCTTCCCTCGCCCATTCCGATGGGAGAGAGTTAGGGTAAGGGCAGTCCGATGGTTAATATTTGTCTTCGTCATTGCGTTCTCACCCGCGGCGCTGGCGCAACTGGTCAAATCCGTCGATGCGGTCGGCATGACGGTCTCGGACATGGACCGGTCGGTAGAATTTTTTTCCAAAGTGCTGAGCTTCGAGAAAATCACCGAAATTGAGGTTCACGGCGCAGAGTTTGAAAAGTTGCAGGGTGTTTTTGGTGCGCGCATGCGCGTCGCTCGCATGAAGTTGGGAGAGGAACTCATCGAGCTGACGCAATATCTCGCGCCGGAGGGCCGGCCCATACCAATCGACTGGCGCAGCAACGACCACTGGTTTCAACATATCGCCATCGTCGGCGGCGACATGGATAAGGCCTATCAGCATTTGCGCGCGCACAAAGTCCGGCACGCTTCTACGGGGCCGCAGACGATTCCGGCGGCCAATAAGGCAGCCGCCGGTATCCGCGCCTTTTACTTCAAAGATCACGACGGACATAATCTGGAAATCATCTACTTCCCTCCCGGCAAAGGCGACCCGCGATGGCAACGAAAAAACGCCAGGGTTTTCCTCGGCATCGACCACACCGCCATCGTCGTCTCGAGCACGCGGGATAGCGTCAATTTTTACCGCGACCGACTCGGCTTCAAACTAGCGGGGGAAAGCATGAACTACGGCACTGAACAGGAGCACTTGAACAACGTTGCCGGCGCCCGCTTGCACATCAGCGGGCTAAAAGCGGAGAGCGGCCCGGGCGTCGAGTTTCTCGAATATCTGACGCCAAAAAACGGCCGGCCGGCGCCGAAAGACAGCCGCGCCAACGACCTCTGGCACTGGCAGACGACGCTCACGACGCAGAACGCGGCGAGGGCCGCAAACGAAATTCGCGGTTGGCGAGGCCGAGTAGTTTCCCCTGGGGTCGCGACACTTCCGACGACGAATTTAGGATTCAAAAAAGGGTTTTTGGCCCGCGACCCCGACGGCCACGGCTTGCAGGTTATCGAAAAATAGTTTTGGCCGATCATAAAGGCCGCGCTTGGATGCTGAATATATGAGGCGGCATGAGTTGCTCGAATCCAACAACATATTTTCCCTCTCCACCACGTCATCGCCCTCACCCCTACCCTCTCCCATCGGAATGGGCGAGGGAGCGATAAGTCGTCGCGTTAGAAAACATAGCAATATTTGTTTCGCCTGGGGCGCGAGGGGTCACAACGGGTGAGAGAAAGAAATTGGAATAACCATGTTGTGCGACTTAACTGAAATGACGCAAGACGAGTGGCTGGAAGCCGATGGCCTCGGTGGATTCGCGTCGGGGACGGTCTCGGGCATCCGGACGAGGCGCTACCACGCGCTGCTTCTAACCGCGACCAAGCCGCCCGCGGGCCGCCTTGTGCTCGTCAACGGCTTCGACGCGTCGGTGAACATCGGCAACGGCGACTTTGCTTTATCCTCTCAAAAGTACCCGTCGAATATCATGCATCCGGATGGAGCGCGCCGGATCGTGGAATTCCAACTCGAGCCTTGGCCTCGCTGGACCTACGCCCTCGACGACGGCGCCCGGATTCAGCAAGAGATTTTCATTCCAAACGGCGCGTCCATTGCGGTGGTGTCTTGGCGCCTCGTTACTCCGGCGGCCAAAGCAACACTTTCAATCAGACCGTTTTTTTCCGGGCGCGATTACCATTCTCTGCACCATGCAAACGAATCATTTCAGTTTCATCCGCAGATGAACGACAGACGGATCGTCTGGCATCCCTACACCGGCATTCCGGGCATCATTGCGCTGCACAACGGCGAGTATAAACATCAGCCGGATTGGTACCGCAACTTCGTCTACGACGAAGAACGCTTGCGGGGGCTGGATTTTTCCGAAGACCTGGCTGCACCCGGGGAGTTTAGATTCGAGCTGAGCCGGCAAGAGGCCGTTCTGATTTTCGCCGCCGAGGGTTTTTCAGGCGCCTACTTGACCCCGGACAAAAGCGCAGAAACCTTGATTGCCGAATTTCGCGCCGCCGAATGCAAACGGCGTTCGTCGTTCGTAACTTCCCTTGACCGCGCTGCCGATTCATATCTGGTCAAGCGCGGCAATGGTAGGACCATCGTCGCCGGTTATCCTTGGTTTACCGATTGGGGGCGCGATACGTTTATTTCGATGCGCGGACTCTGTTTAGCGACCGGGCGATTTGACGAAGCACGCGATATTCTGCTCGAATGGTCCAACGTCGTCTCGGCAGGCATGCTGCCCAATCTCTTTCCGGACCAAAGCGACCGCCCGGAGTACAATTCAGTGGACGCGTCGCTCTGGTATATCATTGCGGCGCGCGACTTTTTGACGGCGATGCAAAGCGGCATGGCCTCTCAGTGGCAGAGAAAGCCGCTGCAAAAAGCCATCGATGCGATTCTCACCGGCTACTCCCAGAGCACCCGCTACGGCATCCGCATGGAAGAAGATGGTCTGCTGGCGGCGGGAGTTCCCGGCGTGCAACTTACCTGGATGGACGCCAAGGTCGGCGACTGGGTAGTCACGCCAAGAATCGGCAAGCCCGTGGAAGTCCAGGCGCTGTGGCTGAACGCCCTGTGGATCGGCAGCCGGTTCAACGATCGATGGCAAGAGCCGTACCAACGGGGCGTTGCAAGTTTTCGCCGGCGTTTCTGGAACGAGCAACGCCGCTGTCTTTTCGACGTCGTCGACGCCGACCATCAAGCCGGTAAAATTGACGCCTCGTTTCGGCCCAATCAGATTTTTGCCGTGGGCGGCCTGCCCATTTCACTTTTGGACAGCGACCCGGCGAGAATGATTGTCGATGCCGTCGAAATGCATCTGCTGACGCCACTGGGACTTCGCTCCCTCGCTCCCGGCGACCACGGCTATATAGCGCGCTACCAAGGCGGCGTGCGCGAACGCGACGGCGCCTATCATCAGGGGACGGTGTGGCCCTGGCTTTTGGGACCCTTCGTGGAAGCGTGGGTGCGCGTTCGCGGCGCTAGCGTGGCAGCCAAGCGCGAGGCCAGGTCGCGTTTTCTCACGGCGCTGCTCGAACACCTGAGTCACGCGGGACTCGGTCATGTATCGGAAATCGCGGATGCGGAGGCGCCGCACGCGCCGCGCGGTTGCCCGTTTCAAGCCTGGTCGCTGGCGGAGCTCCTGCGGCTCGACCGTACGGTTCTTTCTGAAACCGCACGATGATTTTCGGCACCGAATTACCGCTTCCCGACATCTAATTGAATACCAACCGCTAAAACCGAATGCGGGATGTGATACAATGGCGACGACAAGAGCGAGAACGAAACGGGCCATGACTCAGGAAGAACAGCGGTTACAGGAAGACCACCAGCGCAAGAAAAATTGGAAGCGCTGGGGACCTTATCTTTCCGAGCGCCAGTGGGGTACGGTGCGCGAGGACTATAGCGAGTACGGCACCGCGTGGGATTATCTGCCCCACGATCACGCGCGCAGCCGCGCCTACCGCTGGGGCGAAGACGGTCTCGGCGGCATCTCGGACCGCCATCAATATATCTGTTTCGCCCTAGCCCTCTGGAACGGCAAAGATCCGATCCTCAAAGAGCGGGTCTTCGGGCTCAGCGGCAACGAAGGCAACCACGGCGAGGACGTGAAAGAATATTACTTTTATCTCGACTCGACGCCGACCCACTCCTACATGAAGTTTCTCTACAAGTATCCGCAAGCGGCGTTTCCCTACGCGCGCCTCGTCGAGGAAAATCGCCGGCGCAGCAAGGGCGAGCTTGAGTTCGAGCTGATCGACACCGGCGTCTTCGATGACGACCGCTATTTCGATGTCACCATCGAATACGCCAAGGCCGGGCCGGACGATATTCTTATTCGCATCGAAGCGACCAACCGCGGCCCCGATCCCGCCGAGTTGCGCCTGTTGCCGACGATCTGGTTTCGCAACACATGGTCCTGGGATTTGGATGCGCGCAGGCCGCGCGTCAGTCGCGACGAGACAACCGAGATCGCCGCGCTTAAAATTTCTCACCAATATTACGGCAACCGTTGGCTTTACTGCGAAGGCGGTCCGGAGCTTCTCTTTACCGAGAACGAGACCAACCAGCAGAGACTTTTTGGCGTGGAAAACAGCTCATCGCACGTGAAGGACGGTATCAACGACTACATCGTCCACGGCGCTAAAGAGGCGGTGAGATCAAGCGGTGCCGGCACGAAGGCGTCCGCACACTACCGAAGAATGCTCTCCGCCGGCGAGTCCATGACCGTTCGGCTTCGGCTTTGCGACATAACCCAGGGCAGCGCCGCGCTGGACGGCAATTTCGACCGCATTTTCGCCGATCGCGCAAAAGAAGCCGACGAGTTCTACGCCACGGTCATACCCGACGCGGTTGCGCCGGACCGCCAGAACATCATGCGCCAGGCGCTCGGCAGCCTGCTCTGGAGCAAGCAGTTTTATCACTACGATTTAAACCGCTGGCTCAAAGGCGACCCCGGCGGTCCGGATATTCCTCCGGCGCGCACGAACGGGCGCAACAAGGAATGGCGCCATCTCTATAACGCCGACGTGATCTCCATGCCCGACAAGTGGGAGTATCCCTGGTACGCCGCCTGGGACCTGGCCTTTCATTGCATCGCCTTGGCCCTGGTTGATCCGGATTTTGCTAAAGAGCAGCTGGTGCTCATGACCCGCGAATGGTACATGCATCCCAACGGTCAATTGCCGGCCTATGAATGGGCTTTCGGCGACGTTAATCCGCCGGTGCACGCCTGGGCGGCTTGGCGCGTTTATAAAGTCGAAATGAAGCGGCGCGGCGAAGGCGATCGGAGGTTTCTCGAACGAATTTTTCAAAAACTGCTCCTCAACTTCACCTGGTGGGTCAACCGCAAGGACACCGAAGGGCGCAATGTTTTTCAAGGCGGCTTTCTCGGCCTCGATAACATCGGCGTCTTCGACCGCAGCGCGCCGCTCCCCACCCGCGGCCATATCGAGCAGTCCGATGGCACCAGCTGGATGGGCATGTATTGCCTCAACATGCTCGCCATCGCGCTGGAATTGGCCCGCGAGAATTCCGCCTACGAAGACGTGGCCAGCAAATTCTTCGAACATTTCGTTTACATTTGCGAAGCGATGAACAATCTCGGCAACGCAAAGATCGAATTATGGGATGCCAAGGATGGCTTCTATTACGACGTGCTGCACTACGACAACGGCCAAAATATGCCGCTGAAGGTGCGCTCCATGGTCGGGCTGATTCCGCTATTTGCCGTCGAGACCCTCGATCCGGAACTGGTAGACAGTCTGCCCGGCTTCAAGCGGCGCATGCAATGGTTCATCGAAAACCGGCCCGCGCTGGGTGATCATATCGAAACCGAATCGACAGAAAACGGTCCGCGCCGTTTTCTCTCGCTGGTGAACCGGCATCGTTTGAAAAAAGTGCTCGGCTACATGCTCGACGAAAGTGAATTCTTGTCGCCCTACGGCATTCGCGCGCTGTCGCGTTATCACCGCGACCATCCCTATATCATGGCCGTGAACGGCAACGAGCACCGGGTGGATTACGAGCCGGCGGAGTCAAGCACCGGGCTATTCGGCGGCAACTCCAACTGGCGCGGCCCCATCTGGTTCCCGGTGAATTATCTGCTCATCGAATCGCTGCAGAAATTTCATTTCTTTCTGGGAGACAATTACAAAGTGGAGTGCCCCACCGGCTCCGGCAACACGGCGACCCTCTGGCAAGTCGCCGGGGAAATCTCGCACCGCCTCACGCGCATTTTTGAACGGGGCGAAAATGGCCGCCGGCCGGTGTTCGGCGGCACGGAAAAATTCCAGGCCGATCCCCATTGGCGGGACCTCATACCGTTTCACGAATACTTTCACGGCGACAACGGCGCCGGCATCGGCGCCAGCCATCAAACCGGCTGGACCGCCCTGGTGGCGAAACTGATCCAGCAGTACGGCGGATAACACACTCGTGTAGTCTCTCAGAAATTCGCGGACCAAGACAATGCCTCCCAGTCGTCATTCCCGCGGAAGGGGGCGCAATCTTTGATACAATGGCGATTTGACAGCTAAAAAATTTAGCTTGAGACAACATGGAGCAAGCAAAACAGGACCGCTTACAAATTCTTTTACCCGGCTTAGGGCTTTTTCTTCTGACCGCGGCTTTCATCATCGCCAAGACCGGGCGCGATGCGCTGTTCTTCCAAGGGAAAGGCGTCTTTCAACTGCCCGTCGCCACCATGACCATAGTCGCAGCGTCCCTGCCCCTCGCCATGATCTTCGTCAAGGCGATGAAAACCTGGGGCGCGCGGCCGGCGCGCATCGGCATCATGCTTTTCGCCGCGGTGGTTCTCGCGCTGTCCGCGCCGTTTCTTCGAGCTGGCGACTCCGCTTTACTCTTTAATATTTTCATTTTTATCCCGGCCATTTTTGGCCTCATGTTCGCCAGCCTCTGGCTGCTCGCCAGCGATATCTTCGAGCACACGCCGAAGCCGGAAGCGGCGCGCGCATTTAGCCGGATCGGCGCCAGTTCTCTAGCCGGTGGCATCCTGGGCGGTTTCATCGCCAAGGGGCTGGTGCCTTTAACGGAGCCGAAGTGGTTAATCTTTTTCGGCGCGCTCATGATCCTTGGGGTCGCAGCCTTGGTGGTTGGCACACATCGGCGCTTTCCAACCAATATCGGGCCAAAGCAAGCGCAGCAACGAAAGGGCTTCAGCTATTTCGCGCCGCTGACGAATCGCTATGCGCTCACGTTGATGTTCATTGCCATGACCGGCGCCCTGGCCGGTTTGTTGATCGACGTGCAGTTTTATATCTCGGCTACGAGCGCCAGCATGGGCTCGAAAGGCAATGCCAATTTCTTCGCCAATTTTTACATCATGCTCAATTTTAGTTCGCTGCTTCTGCAACTCTTTGCGGCGCCCAAGATCCAGGACAAGATCGGCATTCGGGGTGGCTTGACGGTCTTACCCTTCGCGCTGGTCGGCGGAGCCAGTTTTGCCAGCGCCGCCGCAACAGCGCTCAGCCTGTCGGTGTTGCGCGTGACCGAAGGCGGGTTGCGCTCATCGATCCACCGATCGATTTGGGAACAGGCTTTTATCCCCGTCGATTCGAGCGAACGGTCCGTCGTAAAGCTTGCCATCGACGGCATCGGCGCGCGGATCGCCGAAGGAATTGCCGCGGCGGGACTGTACTTCTGGGTTCAGCGTGTCGCCCCAGACGGCGTCGTCACAGGGCCACTGGACACAAGCTGGATGGCCTGGGTCACCCTCGCGACTGTAATCGTCTGGTTGGTGATAACGCAAAAACTGCGCGTTCAGGTCAAGCAAGAGGCCGGCAAAGCCCGAGCGCCGGAGATTGACTGCGAACGTTTTCCCGACCAGTGCCCGTGCACGACGGAATTGGGAAAAGGCATCGCATGACCTGTCGGCCGCAATTCATTGAAATAGTGATCATATGGAATCTCTAGTTTACCGGCATAATCGCGTTACGAGGCTTACCCATTGGGTCAATGTTCTCGCGCTCCCCATTCTCTTGATGAGCGGGCTGCAAATCTTCAACGCCCATCCGCATCTCTACTGGGGTGATAGGTCGGACCCAGGCACGGCCCTGCTGTCCATCTCGTCCAGCGAAGCGCCTGGTGATGCGCGCGGCTACGTGGAACTGTTCGGACAACGGGTCGAGACGACGGGTCTTCTCGGTGTCCAGCACACAGATACTGGAACCGTCCACCAGGCTTTTCCCGGCTGGCTCACGATTCCGAGCTATTTTTGGTTGGCCGGCGGGCGCCACTGGCATTTCTTTTTCGGTTGGGTCTTTTTCTTCAACGGCATGCTCTATGTGATCTACAACCTGCTAAACGGCCATATGCGCAAATTTTTCTTGACGCCGCGCGACGCCGCGCAGATACCGGCCATGGCGCTTTACTATCTCCGTCTACGCAAAGACTCGCCGCAGGTCGGCGAATACAACCCCATGCAGAAGATGGCCTACACCGGCGTTTTTCTCTTGCTCACCCCTGTGATCATGCTTTCGGGTATGGCTATGTCGCCGCAGTTGAACCAGGCCTTCAACTGGCTCCCGGCGATGTTCGGCGGGCGCCAAGCGGCGCGCACAATTCACTTTCTTTTGACCTTCGCCTTCGCTGCGTTTGTGTTCGGCCATGTCTTCATGGTGCTGACGACCGGAGTGTTCAACAACATGCGCTCGATGATCAGCGGCTGGTATAAAGAAAAAGTCCCCGCTCCCGGGGAGCCGCCGGAGGTAGAAACCATTTCCCTCAACGAAGCGGCGCCGCAACCGATAGTGGAAACGACAATCCCGGCTGAACGGCGGGAACCGGGCCCGCAGTCGCCGGCCGGCTCGGGAGATGCCACAGCGGAAAGCCAAAAAACGGGAGGCAAAAATGACGCAGCGTAAAGTGAATCGTTGGCGGCGCGATTTCCTTCATCGCGCGTTACAAGGCGCCGGGTTACTCGTCCTCGCCGGCTGCGACAAACTCTACGAAACCGAAACCTTCCAGGCAATCTTAAGTACCGCGGAAGGCGCCAACCTCAGGATCCAGCGCTTGCTCACGCCGAAAAACAAACTCGCGCAGGAGTTCGGCGAAAAAGATATCTCGGCCAAGTTCAGGGCGAATGGCAATCCCGCGCCGAATACGCCGGACTATCTGGCCGATGCCGCCAATCAATGGAGCGCCTGG
>DASWHT010000014.1:0-7409 GCA_036398075.1 Binatia bacterium
CCGCGCTTGTCGGCGTCGGCGGCAAGCTTGCGCGCGGCGACCGGCGAGATGCTCGACATGTCGATTAACAGCGTTCCCGACTTCACTCCGGCAAACACGCCGTTCTCCCCGGCGTACACCAGTTCCACGTCCGGCGAGTCGGGAAGCATGGTGATCAAAACTTCGCTCTGCCCGGCAACTTCCTTGGAAGTCGCGGCGGCTTTGGCGCCTTCTTTAGCTAATTCTTCAACCGCCGCGCGGCTGCGATTATGAACGACCAGCGGATAACCCGCCTGCAAAAGATTCCGCGCCATGGGTTTACCCATGATGCCAAGGCCAATAAAACCAATCGTCGGATTAGACATAGTTTCTCTCCTGTTAGGACTGTTGATCTCGTCCCTAAATCCTCGCCGCCTGCTCTACTGGAAACCGTCGTTTTGGAATCTGTGTTCGCTCTAGGGGTCAGGTCTTGTTTATTGTATTAACGCCTGTTTGCAAAGCGGCTGACCGTAGCGTAGTGCAGGTCGAGAAAGTCTGCAACCTCGCTTTGACTATACCCGTAACAATGCACCGCTTGGATTATCCGTGCGTCTCGCTTGGTCTTTGTTAGCTTGCCTTCATGTCCATCAGGCAGTAGGCGTGGCACAGCCAGTTAAATAAGTTAACCACCTTGCCGAGGATCTCCAAGAAGGCTTTGCGATCCCCATCCTCGTCGAAGATGTCTCGTCGCGCGTTGCCGCGCGAGGTTACATGGTACAACGCGCCGTCGAACTCTACTCTGAGAGGACGAGCCATGATTTAGCGCAAGCAATTCAATGGCCGGCAAATAGCAAGATACAAGACCTGACCCCAATCTCCTTCACGGGTTCACAGGCGCCATCGCAATAAATGCTGACATCGACCTGATGAGAGGGATGGGCGGCGCTGCGTTCGCTGTCCAGTGTGCCGGCTTTTTGCCTGCCGGCCGATTTGGGCGGAATGCTTGCGTCGCCGCCGCGACCAAAGGCGTGCTCGACTTGCGCACGGGTCGGGAAGGACTTGAAGCGCGCCCCGGCATACTTGTCCACGGCCCGCTGAGTGGTCGCCCAATCCGTGAATACACCGGTCTGCCGTCCTGACCATACCACGTAAAATTTTTGCGCCATGCTGGGTCGATGCGCCTCCTCTAGACCTTTTTCGGCTTATAAAAATCAATGGCGTTTTTGTAGAAAACATTAGTCGCCTTTTCTTCTCCTAATGTTTCCAGAACCAGCGTGTAATCGTCATCTAGATACGGCCTTGGCGCGCGGGTGGACGGCAGGTCGGTGCCGAACATGAGCGCCCGCGGATTGGCCGCATAGAGATCAGTCAGCGCGGAACGCACATCGAAGTCCACGCGTCCAAAGCCGGTGGCCTTTACCCGCACACCTTTTTCCGCGAGTTTGAGCAGCGTCGGAAAACCCGCTTTGGAGAGACCGAGATGGTCGATGCTGACCGCCGGCAACGCCACCAGCGTATCGAAAAGATCGGCAAGCTCCGCCGAATCGACATACAACTCGGTATGCCAGCCGACCAGTTTATGAACGCGCCGCGCCATGCTTTCCAGGTGATGAATTTCTTCCGAACCGCCGCGCTTGACGTTGAAACGGACGGCTCGCACCCCTGCGCGGTTGAGTTCCTGCAACTCTTGATCCGAAACGGTCTGCGGCACCTGGGTGACTCCGACAAAAGAAGGCCCAAGCACTTTCAAAGCATGGAATAGATAAGATTGATCGAAAGCCTGGAAAGAACCGGACACCACAGCCCCGCCGCAGAGGTCGATCGTTTTCAACCGGTCCAAGTAATCCTCGCTGGTAAACGCGTCGGGCATGAATCCTTGATTGGGCACGACGGGAAAGTTCTTGTCGATGATATGAAAATGGCAATCGAAATACTTTACGTTTGAGTTCAACGAATATCTCCTCTCAATTTTCGGGTAACTGCCATTGCTAAATCGAACGGCGCTGCCAATCCGCTATTTGAAAGAATTCACTGCTCTTGCGAACCTACTAATTCTGCCGGCGGTGCACAAGAATAATCTTTCAGGCAACGCAGCATTTTGGTCAGGGAAAAGCCGAGCGTCAGCTCACATCTTTGATTCTGCTGAAAAACCCTCCGTTCATCCTTCGAGAGCCTCAGGACGAACGGAGAACCGGTTGAAATCATTGGAGATTTTTCCGTTCATGCTGAGCCTGTCGAAGCATTCTTAGGTTTCTTCAGCAGAATCTGTTCTGTTAATAGACCCCTTACAGCTTGCGAGCGTTTCCATCGGTGTTACCAAGGAGGTAACACGCGCGCGTAGCTAAAAGCGATCAAGCCAACGGAAGATGACGCTAACGAATCACTGCTATCAGCACTTTCGGCAGATGAGATCTCCCTTTGGAAATGGCAAGAGCACGGAGTCTACTCGCAGATCGGTTTGCGCGCGGTTCAAGAGCTCCGTCTGGATGCGGGGCGAAGTTACGTTATCGATGACAAGCCAACCGCCAGACACAAGGCGCGGGACGACTTGCTCGTAGACCTTGGCGTTGGACTCCGGGGGCTCGATATCGGAGAAGCAAAACGCGATCTCCTCGAAACGGGTCGCGTAGTCGAGAGCGTTGCCATGAAAGACTTGGACCGAACCTGCCGCGCCGGCGCTGCAGATGTTCTCTCGAGCCAAGGCGACCTTCCTTTCATCGATATCGACCGTCGTGAGCGTGACGCCTTTCGCGCGGGCGGCGAGCGACAGCCACAGACTGGAGTAGCCACCGCTGCTACCCAGCTCGAGGAATGCGCCCTGCGGCGCCGACATCGCCAGGAGTGAAAGGCAGCGCCCGACGTCCACGGAAACACTGCGCAGCGACGGTTGATCGCGCGCCGTCTGTTCCTCAAGCGCGCGCATCACCTGCTGCATGTTCGCCGAAATGTCATGAAACACTTGCGACTCCCGCGAGATTCTCGAACGGCACGCTGCGCCGGTTGATCTGCTCTTCGATATCGTCCGGAAATAGATTTTCGCTCAGCATGACATAGTCGCCGTAGGCGCCGTGAACCGGACCGAGTAAGTTACGTTCGGCAAGAAGCCCAGCCTTACGCTTGCCAAACTGGGGTAACTTCGAGCGGTATTTTTGATAGCACTCGTACCAATTGCGCGTGAGCAGCACGTAATAGTCCAATGGCACCGGCGGCTGCTCGGCCTCCTTGCATAGCGCTGTCGACGGCTCCCGCCGCCACTGTTGCGGCCGCGGCAGAATCCCCCGTGACATCAAGTATTCGAAGGCGGCGCTGGTCGAACTGACTGCTTCAGCGACGGATTGAAAGCCGTGGGGACGCGCCATTTCGACGCCGGAGACGAAACTCGGCTGCACGTTCCCCGGACCGAAGACTTCCACCGCGTCACACATCCAGCGCACCCAGTTGTCCCAGCCGACGCGCTCGGCCTTGCCGGGATTGATCCATTCGAAGAGCCGCTTGTCCCACACCTCCATGTTAAAGTGAATATTGTCGGCGCCAGCGGCTTTGTACCGTTCGACCTCTTCGCGCGGCCGAGCATTGACCTCGAAGGTTATTCTTGGCTTCGCCGTGCTCTCTTTGATGGCGCGGATGTACTCCTCGTAGAAATCCACTTCGCTCTTGCCGTGCAGCGTCTTGATGATCGAGCCGCCGCTGAGCACGAAGCCGGGCGCGCTTACTCCAAGCCTGCGGGCGTCGCTGGCGACCTCGTCGCAGACTAGCACGACATCTTCCACCGATTTTACCGGCGCCGCCAGAGTGAAGTCGCGCGACAGCTTCATCTGCCGGGCGTTCTCGTTGATGTCGCAGAACTTGCACTCCTCGCGCGCCCCCCAGTATTGGCAATTGCGAAAGATCGTAATGAACGCGCCGAAGGCGACGATCTCATGATAGGGCGTGCCGTCAGGCAAACTCTTCGCGTAGTAGTCAGGGGTTTTCGGGAAGCGGATCTCCGCGAGCACGCGCCCTGCCGCCGTCATGACGAGCCGGCCATCGATGACATCGATCAGGTAAGGTGAATAGGGAGAAAGTGAAGTCTGAATCGCCACCGGGCGCATGCCGTAGGGCCCATTGAGCATGACGAAGTGCTCCGGCACGCGCCGATGCTCGCCCCGCTTAAACTCGGACATCGGTACGAGGTCGTAAGAGAACAATCGGTAGGACTTGACCAGCGCACCGTCCGCGGCTTGGAGCGCGGCGTCGCTGAACCAATGACCGAGGCTCAGGAGGTGTTGCTTGAGAATCGTCTCCTTGGGAACATCCGGGTATTTCTTGAAATACGCTTCCAACACTTCGGGATTGGCTTGGTCCGTCGTCGAGGTGATACCCATGTCGCGGCTCCTTTCGATCGTGACGTTTCGTGCTTGCGCCGCGCTCGCCGTCGTTGCTACTTCAAGAGGGCGTGGGCAACCTTGGCCGCGGGTTCGCGCACCTTGTCGAGTTTTTCTTCCGACTGATTTTCGATCTGCAAAAAATCATTGACCGACATAACGTCTTTAGCCGCGATTGTGCCGGATTCTCTCAGAAAGCGGGTGTCGACGTCGAGGCGCCGGGTCGCCTGACCGAGCGCTCTGGAAACGATCTCCTGTCCCTCGCGGCCCAACAGCCAATTGACGAAAACCTTGGTGCTGTTCGGGTGCGCCGGCGCTTTGATGACTGCCAGATTGCCGCTGCCGCCGGTGCCGTAATTTCCCTCTTTGAGCGTAGGAAGAGTCTTGATCGGCAACCCCGCTTTCAGAAACGGCAGAAAAGAATAATAGGAGAGACCGATCGTGACGGCGACTCGTCCTTTGGCCAAACTTTCCGCAAGCAAGCGTTGATCACGGCCGAGATATAAATCCTGGGCCACGAGTTTTTTGAGATACTCTTCGCCTTTGACCCGCCACATGAACGACCAGGTGGAGTCTCCGGCCCCCGGCGTGCGCGGATCGAGATAGCCGATCTTGCCTTTCCACTTCGGGTTGAGAAAATCGTCGTACGAACGGATCTCGTTCGGTTTGACCAGATCGGTGTTGTACCAAATGATTTCCGACAGATACGCCTGAAACGTGTAAACGAACCGTTTTGCGTTATCGACCCACAAATGACCGCCCCACCACTGTTTCGGATCTTTGACTTCGGGCAGCGCCAGCCAGGGTTCGATGGGATCGAGAATGCCCTCGTCGAGCATGCCGGAGACGATCGAAGAAGAACCGCCGAAGTGCAAATCGAAATGGCGCACGCCGGCTTTGAATTCGTCCGCCATGCGGCGCACCGCCGCGCTGCCGCGCGCCGTGAAAACTTCGACTTCGATGCCGTGGCGTTTTTTGAATTGCTCCTCGAGCTGTTTTCTCAACTCGGCGCTGGCCGGGATCGATACCGTTACCTTGCCTTCTTTCTTCGCGCCGTCAATCAGCTTGTCCCATTCCGCCGTGCCTGCGGCTTTGCTTGGTTGGCCGTAGACCGCGGGCGCGCCTATCAGAACCCAAAAGAGGCTTGCGGATAAAAAATTTCTCGCGATCATGATCTCACCGGCAAACCTTGGTCTGCAAAATTGCGAAGTAAGTGAACACCTGTCACGGAGCTTTTCTTGGCCGGATCAATAATTCCTTAAAGTTAAACATTTTATATGTCAAGGATTATTTTATGGTAAAGCACTTTCCTGGGAAGGCGCGGATTGTGGAAAACTTTGGCTCGATCATGTTACGCGACTCAGGTAAGTTTGACGGTGCCGTTCCCGGCGAGAACACGCACGGCGCGGTTGTTGAAGCATGAATACCGGACGACACCTTCTGACATCGATCCGCGCGCTGGGCAGGGAACGCATCTGGCTCCTCGGGGTTCTCACCGCCGGCCATTTTGTCATCCACTGGTTCCAGCAGTTTTATCCGGTGATTTTGCCAGCGCTCAAGTCGGGATTGAATTTGACCAACGTCGAAGTCGGCGCTCTGACTTCGGCCCAACAAGTCGTGGTCGGCCTCGGCCAGTTGCCCTCAGGCATGGTCGCCGATGCGCTGGTGCGCCACCGCGGCGCGATTCTCGCGTTGTCCCTGGTCTCCATGGGCGCCGCCTATTTTCTTTTGGGCTTGCCGCTTTTCATCTGGGCTTTGCTCGGCTCGGCGCTGATCGGCTTGGGCACGGCGCTGTGGCATCCCACCGCCGCCGCGTCGTTGTCGAACCGCTTTCCGGAGCGCCGCGCCACCGCTCTCTCCATTCACGGCACAGGCGCGACGATCAGCGACACGATCACACCATTGCTTGTCGGCGTCCTGTTGGCGAACCTTTCGTGGCAAAGGGCCGCGCAAGTGCAGCTGCTTCCCGGCCTGCTGTTCGCCTTTCTGCTCTGGCGCGCCCTGGCGGGCGTCTTCAGCGACAGCGCCGCCCCGCGCCGGCGCGTTGCCGCTCAATTTCGCGATGTCGCCGCCGTCATCAAGAACCCCGCCTTTGTCGGCTTGTCGGTTTCGACGGGCCTGCTTTCCATGTCGCGGCTGGTGATTCTGACTTTTCTGCCGATCTATCTGCAGGAGCATTTGCAGTACTCGAGCGTCGCGCTGGGAGTTTACATCGCTCTGCTGCACGCCATGGGGACCATCTCGCAACCGGTTTTGGGCCTGCTCTCCGACCGCTTCGGGCGCAAGGCGGTGCTTTTGCCGTCCTGCCTCTTGCTCGGATTATTTTTCGCTCTCCTGGCGGTGGCGCCGCCCGGTATCCCGCTTGGCCTGGTGATCGTCGCCATCGGTCTCTTTTTCTACACGCTTTTCAATATCTTCAATGCCGCGGTCATGGACGTCGCCGGCTCCAACGTCCAGGCAGCCACCTACGGGCTTACCTCGCTGATCACCCAGCTCGTGGTCATTCCGTCGCCGATGATAACCGGCTATTTGATCGGCGGATTGGGGATCAAGTTCGCCTTTGTCCTGGCGGGAGCTTTTCTTGTCATCGCCGGACTGGTGCTTGCGCCGCTGCAGCTATATCGCGGCACACAAAACTCATGACGGTTTCAAATGAACCCGGCCGAGGGATTGGGGTCGAAACTTGCACTGTGACAGTTAGCCCGCGGCGAATTTGAATTTCCTACGCCGCAACTACGCCACCCGCCAAGACATCCTAACCAAACCGTGCGCATTGGCGCTTCACAAGCTGGACGCCACGGGTTCGATCCCCTTCACCCGCTCCATAATTTTCTGACACCAAATCGATTGCTTTCGCCCATGGACCCGGTGGTAGCATATATCATCAGCTGGAAGCCGTGATGCGCGCAGGATATAAATGCATTCAGTGAGCCGGCTGTCAGCGCAAAATCTGGAGGATAAAAGGAGATACTTAAGCATGGAGCAAGATTTTGTCGGTACCAAGCGCTGGATACGGCGGGCCACTCCCTATGAGATTTACATGGAGGAGCAAAATCTTCCCATCCATCGCGGCACGGTGGATTTCTA
>DASWHT010000015.1:0-4162 GCA_036398075.1 Binatia bacterium
CATGAGCAATAATAATGAGGAACGATCCAGGTACAAAATCACCGATTCGCACCGTAACCAAGCCATCGTCGCAACAGTCCGTAAAGACCGGGACACCTACGCATGGACCTGGCAAGGTCATATCGAATTCACCGACGGGCAGCATTTTGAATTCTCCAGCCAGCGAAGTTTCTCGACCGCAAGTGAAGCAGAAGACTACATGCGTCGATTCGCCTGCGCCCGCATCGATAGTCAGCTGAGCCAGTAAGCTGCCGTTTCCGCGTATCGTCGCGATACCGAGCTTTTTCCCTTTTAGGTCCTGGACGTCTTTGATTTCCGGCCGGGTCACTAAAAAATAAACGCCATTTTTGAGCGCGACCGAAACAAGCTTTAGCGGTTTCGTTTATTTGGCGTCGCGAGCCAAGCGCGTTTTGAACTAAGAATAAAGTCGATCTTACGGTTGACAGCGGCGCTCCTAACCCGTACGCTATAGATCCTACTTCAGTATCAGGCCTTCTGAAAGAGGAAGACACAGAGTTGAAGGCCTTCAAATCGTCTCTCCTTGCGAAACGTTCTCTAAAGGACAATCCGACCAGAGCGTGGTTTCAGTAGATAAGTTGCCCATGTTCTGCCCTATAGCAGTCTGAATCTCAGGGTTAAAGACACAAACATTCTCTCATAGGAGGAGAACATGGGTAATAAATTATATGTTGGCGGGCTACCTTATTCAGTGACCGGGGCGCGCCTGGAGGAAGTCTTTTCAGTGCATGGGACCGTCGCATCGGCCAATGTGATCTCGGATAAGTTTACGGGACAATCGCGGGGATTTGGCTTCGTGGAGATGGGTTCGAGCGGCGAGGCTCAAAAAGCCATCGAGTCGCTGAACGGAACCCAGCTCGACGGGCGCACCCTGACCGTTAACGAAGCCAAGCCGATGGCGCGGCGCGATAACGATGGTGGCGGCCGCCGCGACGGCGGAAATAATCGCTGGTAGGTTTTTTCGTCCAGAGCTAATCGTTCGGGGGCAATACGTCGGGTTGTCCCCTCTTTTCTGGCATAAGGCGAATCGGTTTGGCCCGATTCCCCGGGAGTAGATGCTGTTACTCCCGTGATTTTAACGGTTGCTCGGCACCTCAAGGTTTTTATCGCTCCGCAAACAAAGGGAGGTCCCATGGCTCAACGTGACGTGGTTAAACAGACCGCAGAGCTATTAAGAGGCATTATCCGCAGCATAGACAAAAAGCTCGAGTACAGCTTAATGGACCAGACTCAAGAAGGAAGGTTCTCTCTTCGGCTATCAACGCGCGGGCGCGAAGGAATTGTTTCTCTAGTGACCGATGACCTGCGAGCGGCGGGGCAGGACGCCGTGGTCAAGAATGCGATCCGGCAAAAGATCAAGAGTAAGCGCGATCACTTGCTATCGAACTATGTAGTGGATGTCATGGGAGTAACGGTTGCGAAGATGCTGAAAAAAGCCGCTGGGGCGAGGGAGGAGTTCAAGCCGTCCTTCTTTAGACGCCCGCAGGGAAGAAGAAGATAAGAGGACCGCGTCTTGATTAATTGTTATCCGGGCTTTGAAAGCATTTCCATCACCTGGCCGGAGTCCATCACGTATCCCAGGAAGTCATCGATATTCGCAAGGCTGGCATCCTGCGCTTCGGCGGTCGCCGAGTAGGTGCAGTCCCGCAAGGCGACGGTAACGATATCGCGGGACTTGGCGTCTCGCGCCAGCCACTCCACCCCCCAATTGGTCGAGCCTCCGGCGACGATCAAGATCCAAGCCCCTTTGACCCGCAAAAGAGTTTCCAATTTGGTTTCGTGAAAAGCGCTCGATCTTACCTTGGTTACGACATAGTCATCGGCGCCTGGCTTCAATTCATCGATGACCTCCGCCCCCGCAGTACCCTTGACGCACATCGGCGGAGTCGCGCGGCTTAGGTACGACGCCCGCTCTTTCGGGAAAGTCATGGCTGGATCACTCTCCACCCTGGTGTAGATCACGGGAATCGGCAGTTCATGCGCGAGATCGATGAGAGCTTTCGTTCGCTTTACGACGGCCTGCATTTCGGGCTTGGACAGCGACGCCTTAATGAAGTCGTTTTGCATGTCATGCAACACCAAAGCAGCGTTCGACCGGCCGATCGGCGGCAACGGTGCACCTTTCATTTTCGTGCCCTCCTGATCTTGTTAGAGTTGCGTTCCGATGGTCATAAAATAAGCTTTGTCCCCGCGCGACCGCGCCCCGGATAAAGCTTTCGCTTAGGCCTCCGGTTTCTCACCCACGGCGTTTTTCCCCGCGATGAAACCCTGAGTCGTGCAGCGGCCCAGCCCATGCTGGTTGAAGCCGCCGGCCGATTCACCGCCGCAGTAAAGCCCGGGGATAACCTGGCCGTTCATGTCCATCACCTGGCATTTGGAATTGATCCGGAGACCGTTGCGACAGTCGTGCACAAGCGGCGTGGACCACCCGGCGTAAAACGGCGGCGTCTGAATTTTGTATTTCGGCGCCGGCTTTTCGAAATCCGTGTCCGCGCCAGCGTCGACAAAAGAGTTGTATCTTCTGACCGTCGCTTCCAGTGTCGCGCCGTCCATGGGCCTTGCCTGATATGGATTGTTAATCGCGGCGGCAAGCTCGGTAAGCGTATTCGCGCTAAAGAAATAACCATCCGGATCGACGTAAGGCGGCGTAACTTTCCACTTCTCCCGTTCCACGGCGCCCGCATCGAAGATCGCCCACACCGGCCCGGCCGAGTAATCGGGCGGTTTCGAGTACTCGTTCATCGCCACCGCGGCGTTGAAAAAGTTGTACTTGGAGGGATTGTAATTGATGCTCGCGTTGTTGCGATAATCGTTGGGCGTGTAGGGCTTGAATTCATCGTACACGTTGCCGTGGGGGTAATCACCTTTAGTCTCGTCATAAAATCTTTTCCCGACCTGATTCACTAAAATGAGATCGTGCCAGTCCTTCACGCTTAAGCCGGTGGCCTTGACCAACGGGAAAATCGGGATCGCAAGCTCCCAGGTCATGTAGTTGTACTTGGTCCCGAGCACCCGCTGGGTGCGAATGTTATCGCCGTTTTCCAAAATCTGGTTTGCGAAACCCCAGAGCGACGCGCCGATGGCCATGGCGGCCAGTTCGCCGCTGCCGTCCTGATAAGTATAGGGATCGCCGGCGAC
Source organism: Binatia bacterium (assembly GCA_036398075.1). Lineage (GTDB taxonomy): Bacteria > Desulfobacterota > Binatia > UBA9968 > UBA9968 > DATACQ01. Next base: position 3,157 of record DASWHT010000015.1, read on the forward strand.
TTGCAGCACTTCGGTCAACCGTGGATCGAACATGCGCCGGAAGTGCAAGTTGCTGGTGCTGCCGCCGGTGGCGAGGATCACCGCTTTTTTGGCGCGGATGTTCATGGCCGGCTTGGTGCTGTCGATGTTGCCGTCGGCGCGGAAGCTCTTTAGCGGCGTCGACTGACCCGGCATGATTCTCGGCGTATACTCCGCCGTGATGCCGATCACTCTTCTCGTCTTCTGTTCCGACGATTCGCGCACGAGGCTTGTCATTTTATAGTTCAAGAGAAACTTGACGCCCTTGGCGCGGGCGCTGTTTTCCAGCGGCCTGATGACGCCGGTTCCGGGTCTGCCGTTCGGGCTCTCCAATCCCGCGCCTTTGGTCCAAAACGCATGATTCTCCCGCGGCGCCGAGTTGCCGAGATTATGGCCGCCCTGATTGTCCGGGGCGACGTCCTTGAACTCCACTCCGTTCTCGAGGAGGAATTCAAAGGTCGGCGCGCAATGATCGGCGAAAGCGCGCATTACCTCCCGGTCATTGTAGCGGTAATCCGGCCAGCCGTTGGGTTGAACGATGGTCCAATCGGTCAGATCTCTGAAGACAACATCCGGCGAATCCTCGATCCCATATTTCTTCTGCGCGCTGGTGCCGCCACCGAGGGGGACATTGCCGCCGCTTATGATCGCATGTCCTCCGATATCGTAATTCGTCTCAACCACAAGGACAGATGCTCCACCGTCGGCGGCCTTGACCGCGGCGGGTAGCCCGGCCGCGCCGGAGCCGATCACCACGACATCCGCTTCCAGGTCCCAGCTCGATGGGATTTTGCCGAACGCCGATCCCAGTGTGCCGGGACCAAAGCCATCGCCCGCAGCCTCGCCCGTCGCCGTTGTCGTAATCAAATCTCGCTTAGATGGATCCTTCTTCCATTCGAACGGTGCCATATTTCAACTCTCCTTTCGGCATATCATCAGTCGATCAGAATTTTTTAATAGTTTACATCTCATGAATGCGCCGGGACGG
>DASWHT010000016.1:0-2770 GCA_036398075.1 Binatia bacterium
GTCGTGGCCGAATAGAACTTGGTTGTTCTGAAACAGCGGCGGCACAGAGTGTTTTCGTTCGGTCATAAGTATAATTTCACTATACCAAAGCCGGCCGTGAAGTCCTAGCCTGGTTTATTTACCCACCAAGATAAAACCCCGACATATTGTAACCGAGGAGTGAGCCTGGAGGAGCAAAAGCTATATACCGGTTCAAGGTTCAACGTTCAAGGTTCAAAGTTAGCGACAACGGTTCAGAAGTTCAATAAAGGACCGGAATACGTTGAACATTGAACAATACGATTGCCATGAGCTTGGCGAAGGGGTTCGAGATTTTGGGATCAAGAGTCACGGGCGCGAGCTTAAAAACAGTTATTTTGGCCTGGTGAGACCGGGCGCGGTTGTGGTAGACTCCGCCCATGATGACCACAGATCCTCTTGTCTTCGAGAACCGCCCGTCGTTACGCAACCCGGTGCTGCTGCTCTCCTTCGCTGGCTGGGGGGACGCCGGCGCCGCGGCGACCACGGCGGTGCGTTATCTCAGCGATCAACTGGTGGCGAAAAAATTCGCTTCCATCGACCCCGAAGAGTTTTACGATTTTTACCGGCAGCGCCCGGTGGTGCGCTTGTCGGAAAGCAAAGTCAGGGAAATACACTGGCCCAGCTACGAGTTCTATTATGGGCCGGGGCTGGGCGTGGCGCGAGACTTCGTACTCGGCGTCGGCATCGAACCACATTTGCGTTGGCGCACCTTCACCGAGACCATGCTCCGATTCGCCAGCGAATGTGGCGCCGAGATGGTCGTAACTCTAGGTGCCTATCTCGACGAGGTGCTCTACACGCGCCCGGTGCCGCTCACGGGATTTTCCACGGACCCCAAACTTATGGAAGGGCTTGATCTCAGGCCGTCCCGTTACCAGGGCCCCACCGGGATTATCGGCGTGCTTGCGGATGCTTCGCGCAAAGCTGGAGTGCCGCACGCGAGTCTGTGGGCCTCGCTGCCGCACTACCTCAACGTCTCGCCTAATCCCCGCGGCACCCTGGCCCTGCTGCTCCGGCTCAATCAATGGCTCGGTCTGCGCGTGGATACAACCCCGCTGGAGCAGGCCGCCGCTGATTTTCAAGCGAAGATCAACGAAGCCGTCAACGGCGACGCCAAACTCTCCGCCTACGTGCGCGAGCTAAAAAAGCGCGAATTCGAGCAGTGAAGCTTTCCGTACTGGTCCCGGTCTACAACGAAGAACGGACGGTGGAGGAAGTGGTGCGCCGGGTTAACGCGGTACCCGTGCCGAAAGAGATCATCCTGGTGGATGACGGCTCGCGAGACCAGAGCCGGCAAATCCTTGAGCGTCTGCGGCGAGAAAACGATCAGGCCGCCGATCCGGCGAATCAACTCAAAGTTATTTTTCAGCCATTCAACCAGGGTAAAGGCGCGGCGCTAAGAGAAGCGCTGCGCCATGTCACGGGGGATATCGTCATCGTCCAGGACGCCGATCTGGAATATGATCCCAACGATTACCCTGGGCTGCTAGAGCCGATTGAGAGGGGTCTCGCCGACGTCGTCTATGGCACGCGTTTCGCCGGCGGCGGCGCGCACCGGGTGTTCTTCTTTTGGCACTCGATTGGCAATCGCGCGCTGACGCTGCTTTCCAATATGCTCACCAATCTTAATCTTTCGGATATGGAAGTCGGTTACAAAGTCTTTCGCGCGGACGTGCTGAAAAGCATCGAACTAAAATCGAAGCGCTTCGGTTTCGAGCCGGAAATCACCATGAAGCTGGCCAAGAGAGGATGCCGCTTCTACGAAGTGCCCATCTCGTATCATGGCCGGACCTACGAGGAGGGCAAGAAAATCACCTGGAAAGATGGTGTCGCCGCGCTTTATTACATAGTCCGCTTTCGTTTTTCGGATTGATGCAATTCGCAGTGTAAGGGCACGGCATGCCGTGCCCTTACGGACCTACCCGCGAGCGCCGTCCGCCCACAGCTCGTCCATGTAGTCCTTCAGCGCTTCCTTGAGCGGAAACCTCGGCGCGTAGCCAAGCTCTGCTTGGGAAACGCTGATATCCATCGGGATATTTCTGCTCTGGTCAGCCGTGCCTGCGCCGCCGACTTTTACCTCGATTTTAGGGGCTAGTTCCCGCACCGCGTGCGCCAGCTCTTCCGGGCCGGTGACGACGCCGGTGCCGGCATTGTAGATGCGTTGCTTCAAGTTTTCCGCCTTGCAGGCGAGAAACAACGCCAGGCCCACGTCCTTGCCGTAGACATACTCATTGGGGCCATAGGTCGTTACGTCGATGGTGATCGGGTCGCCTTTAATGATGCTCAATGCCAGGTCGCGCATGACCTTGCCAACGGTCGAACCACCGACATAAAAGCCGCGACCAAACACGCCGCCGGGACGGATGATCACGGTGTCGAGCTGGTACATGGCAGCGTAGGCATGAACCAGATGTTCGGAGCAGACCTTGGTGGTGGCGTAGAGGTTACGCCCGCCTATCGGATGGGATTCTTTGACGACACTGTCGTTGATCTTGCCGCGATCATAGACGCCAAAGGTGCTTACATAGACCACGCGCCGAAGCTTCGAGAGGCGGCTCGCCTCCAGGACGTTGATCGTGCCGAGAATGTTATTGGTCGCGCCGGTGTAAGAATTCTCCTGAACCCGGGAACCGATCAGCCCCGCCGTGTGGGCAATGGTATCGACGTTGTAGCGCTGTAGGGCGCTGAGCAAAGCCGGCAAGTCGCGCATGTCTGCGGCGACGACATCCGCTTTGTCCCTGCCGACGAC
>DASWHT010000017.1:0-9881 GCA_036398075.1 Binatia bacterium
CACGGCTTGGCACCGAGGCAATCCTAATCTCGTCGAATTCCTTAAAATTTGCCAACAGCGTTCATTCCCACCAAATGTCGGAATGCCGGGACGCGTCTGGGTGCGTAGAAAGCCGGAATGGACATCCAACCTTGCAGCTGAGCCTACCGGGTTGTTTCCGCTGGCACCGTTCGCGGCTCAGGCGGGCATCAAGGCTGCGTTAGGGGTTCCTGTTTTCGATGGAGAGAGCGTTCTTGCCGTTCTGTTATTCTATTTGCTCGAGTTCAAAGAAAATGACACCCGTTTAATTCAAGTCGTGTCCGAGGTTGCGGCGCAACTTGGAGCCGCCCTTCGCCACAAGCACATCGAAGAGCAGCTGGAGAATAACGAAGCCAAGCTACGACAAGTCCACGAGGAGCTCGAGAGCCGGCTTCGAGAGCGGGTGCGCCAACAGGCGGCAGTAGCGCAACTAGGTGAACGTGCACTGAGGGGAGTGGAGCTGTTCACACTCATGGATGAAGCTACCATGATTGTGGCGCAGACGTTGGGAGTCGAATTCTGCAAAATCTTGGAACTCTCGCCGGACGGCAGCGCCTTGCTTCTAAAGGCGGGTGTAGGGTGGAAAACAGGACTTGTCGGCCAGGCAACGGTAGGCGCGGGCGCAAACTCACAAGCCGGCTATACTTTGCTTTCCAATGAGCCGGTGATCATCAAAGACCTGCGCACGGAAAAGAGATTTTGCGGGCCGCCGCTGTTGCGCGAGCATGGAGTTGTGAGCGGCTTGAGCGTCATTATTGGACGCAGAGATCGGCCCTTTGGAGTCCTCGGCGCGCACACTGCAAAGCCACGCACTTTCACCGAGGATGATGTTCATTTCTTGGAGGCCGTAGCAAATGTGCTTTCTCAAGTCATCGATAATCGCTATTCCCTGGAAGAAATCCGACGGAGCGCAAATTGGCTTGAACGGCTCATCGACGCTACCCAAGACGCGGTCGTTTCCATCGACCGACGAGGCTGCATTGTGCTGTTCAATGCCGCGGCGGAACGGGTTTTTGGCTACGGCGTCAAAGAAATCGCTGGCCGCAAGGTGAATGATCTCATGGCCGAACCCTACGCTTCGGAGCACGACCAATATATCGAACGCTATGAGAAAACCGGTGAAGCCCGTGCCATCGGTCGTATCCGAACGGTGACGGCAAAGCGAAAAAACGGCGAGCTGTTTCCTATCGAGCTTTCCGTCACCGAGATCGAAGCGGACAACGAAGTACATTATGCTGCCTTCATTCGCGACATTTCAGAGAAGGAGCGGTTGCACGCACAATTGGTGGAGAACGAACGGCTGGTTGCCATCGGAACAACGGCAGCCAAAATCGGCCACGAGCTCGCCAATCCACTAAATGGCATGTCTTTGACGATTCAGCTTCTCGAGCAACGTCTCCGTAAACAGTCGAACCTGCTCGATAGCCAGATAACATCGACTGTGAACCGACTGCATACCGAGGTGTCGCGACTTAGCACCCTACTAGAACAGTTCCGTTCTCTGTCGCGCCGGGAGAAGTTCGATTTTCAGCGGACGACTCTCACTGCTTTAGTCGGCGAAGCGATTGAAATTGAGATGCCGCGCTATGCCGAACTGGGAATCCAGGTAGAATGTTCCTTTTCGTCGAGCCTGCCCCCCATCACCGTCGATATCGATAAAATGAAGCAGGTGATCTTCAATCTCACAAAGAATGCGGCGGAGGCGATGGCTGGGGGTGGAAAAATCTCGATCAAAGGCTCAGTTTCCGAGAATAGCATGGTCCTGGAAATTTCGGACACTGGCACAGGCATTCCCGCAGGCATAGATATTTTTGAGCCGTTCTTTACCACCAAACCGCAAGGTACTGGTATTGGGCTTTCGGTCGTCCAACAGATCGTCAGTGCCCATGGTGGATCGATTAGCTATAGCAGCGAACATGGAAAAGGAACGACCTTTGTAATCACCTTGCCGCAAAAATAGCCCGATCGAAGCTCGCCGTCTGGCCTCAGAATTGCTCATTCCCTAGAAAGTGAAATGATTTCCTATAGAATTGGGGTGTGTTTTTGCAAGTGTGGCACGGACCGTATCTCCTGTTTCGCATTCTTGGGAATCGGTATGCATAAATGAATTCGAACGGATCCATATTAGTTGCGGAAGATCAGGAAAGTGCACGGGAAAGCTTGGTCGAGCTTTTGAGGGGCGAAGGCTTCGAGGTACACGACGCGGCCGACGGAACTACGGCGATTGCCCTGATCGATAAGCTCGATCTTGACTTGGTTCTGACCGATCTTATGATGCCGGGCGCGGATGGGATTGCCGTAATGAAGCACGTCCGTGACGTCTCACCGCAAACTCTGGTGATGATCATGTCGGCGCACGCAACCGTGGAGACGGCCATTGAGGCGATCCGCTTAGGCGCGCAAGATTACCTGCTCAAGCCGCTTCTCTTCGCCGAGGTTCTCCGTAAAGTCAAGCATCTCATGGCCCACAGGAAATTAGCCTGGGAGAACCAGTTACTGCGCCGGGAAGTTAATGACCATTTCAGCCCGGACCGACCGCTCGGGCGCAGCGCGGCGATGCAAGAAATAGTTACCATGATCAGGAAGGTCGCGCCGACGCCGACCACAGTGTTGATCAGTGGAGAGAGCGGTGTGGGGAAAGAAGTCGTGGCGCGAGCCATTCACAACGGCAGCCACGCTAAGGACAATGTCTTTCTGCCCGTCAACTGCAGCGCGATCCCCGACAACTTATTGGAGAGCCAGCTCTTCGGCCATATGAAGGGCTCTTTTACCGGGGCGGTTGGTTCTCAAGAAGGTTTGTTCCAAAGGGCGCGGGGTGGCACGATCTTCCTCGATGAAATCGGCGAGATGCCGTTGAGTTTGCAGCCCAAACTTTTGCGCGTGCTTGAAGAGAAAACCGTCTTGCCGGTGGGAGCCACGACACCGATTAAGGTGAACGTACGCATTCTTGCGGCGTCCAACCGCGATCTCAAAAGTGAAGTCGAAGTGGGCCGCTTTCGCGAAGATTTGTACTATCGGCTCAATGTATTCGAGATCGACATTCCACCGCTGCGCAAACGGCTTGATGATCTGCCCGGGTTAGTGGAGCACCTTATTCATCGGCATAATGCGGAGATGAAAACAAATTACAAAGGCGTCGACAGCGCGACCATGCGCATCCTCATGTCGCTCCCGTGGAAGGGAAACATCCGCGAGCTGGATAACGTCTTAGAGCGCGCGATGATTCTCGGCGATGGCGAATGGATCAAGCCGGCGGATTTGCCTGGTCAGCAGAACGGCGTTGACGAAATCGGCGCTGAAGACAATCTGACCAAAGCAGTCGAGCTTTACGAGAAAACTCATATCGAGAGGACGCTCGGCAAGGCTGCTGGCGACAAGATTCGCGCTGCCGAATTACTCGGACTGAGCCTTTCCACGCTTTACCGCAAGCTCGAAAAGCTAGGCATTAACGATTGAATCGGCTATCAGTTAACCCCCGCTGACGTTTGGGCAAGTGCGCAGCCTCTAGTGAAAGCGGCGAAGGTACTCGAAACCTATCGCATCAGTTCTATGCCGATCTTCGACGACGGGCGCCTGGTCGGCATGCTGACCGTGACGGACGTGCTGAGAGTATTCGTCGAAGTAAACGAGGAGATCGATTGGAGCGCAAGCCGTTATCAGAGCAAACCGTGACTTCATGACAGGTACGAGGTGAGCCATGCGATTCAAGAACCGAGAACATGCCGCACATCTGTTGGTCGATCGATTGAGCCCCTTTTACCAGAACAAAAATCCTTTAGTGCTCGGCATTCCCCGAGGCGCCGTGCCTATGGCTGGAATCATCGCCGATGCCTTGGGCGGGGAATTGGATGTGGTACTCGTGCGCAAGCTTGGCCATCCTTTGCAGCCCGAACTGGCTATTGGCGCCATCGATGAAAATGGCAATGTTTTCCTTTCCGACTATGCGTTTGAAATTGCGCCAGAGTACCTCGATCTGGAAAAGAATCGACAGCTTGAGGTTCTGCAAAAGCGCCGCGCGCAATATACGCCGCAGCGCCGGCCAATTGACGCTCACGACCGCATCGTAATTGTCGTCGACGATGGGATTGCTACGGGCTCGACGATGACGGCCGCGCTGCGGGCCGCGCGTGCCCAAAAGCCAAAGAAACTCATTGGCGCTGTGGCTGTGGCGTCGCCGGATGCAGCGCGCGCCATGCTGCACGAAGCGGATGCAATGGTCTGTTTGAAGGTGCCGGCGGACTTCCAGGCAGTTGGGCAGTTTTTTGACGATTTTGGCCAGGTGTCGGATCAGGATGTGATTGCCGCGCTGCGCGATGCGGGAGCGAAGATTTCGGCGGGGGCGTAGGCGCCAATGGTTGCAAGTTACTCGCGAAAAAAATATCGGCTATCATCACGTAAATTGGTTTTTCCTTTCGTTCTCCGATTCTGCTGAAAAGCCCTAGGAATGCTTCGACGTGGCTCAGCATGAACGGAAATTCACCAATGATTTCAATCACCCCTCCGTTCGTCCTGAGGCTCTCGAAGGATGAACGGAGGATTTTTTGCAAAATCGTTCTCCCAACGCTGACCCTCCACAAGGCACCGGAAAGTGATACTCCGGAGGTGGGTCTATTCCTGAATATGCTGGAGATAGAAGACCAGACTGAGGATTCGCCCGGCGGCCTGAGTTTGCGCGGTCTTGGCATCGCCGCCGGCCTGAGTGCGGAAGCGGTCGCCCCAAACCGGCATGTCGCGCGTGCCATGGCCGCGGATTTCGGTTTGCCCGTCGATTTTCCGGTAGACCTCCCAAAAGGGAAATTTGCCGCCGCTGATTAGAGTGAGTCGTCTGAGGTTTGCGGGCGAGACGGTCAAATATTTTCTCATGATTCCCTGGCCACGCCCGTCGACGCCGTGGCAGACTGCGCAATAGTTTTGATATTCAAGCTCGCCGCCGGCGATGACCTCGATCTCCTGAGCGTGACCTCGTATGCTGAAAACCCAAACGGTTACGCCAATTAAGAGAATACCACTTAGAAACCGCGCTTGGCCCATAAGTCCTCCCAAACAAGACCCGCATGTCGTCGAACTAGAACTAATCCATCCAGTCGTTGCACTCCAGTCAAAGATGTAGCGAGCAATCACTGTACCAATCGGCGAGCTGAGCCGGCCAGCCCTCCTCGATGGTGGTTTTGCCGGTCGAAAATTAAATTGTTTAAGTCGAAGGGTCAGGTGCGCGCCAAACTATTTGCATGGATGAAAATAGAAGCACTCCGTATTCGCACGCCTGCGAAAAAAGGTGGTCTAAGTCCAGGAGATCCGTAAATTCGCGGCGGCATGTGAATTGCTCGTTTGCCACATGGAGAAAGTTCATAACGACAAGTGACATAGAAACCTTCGATGACCGGCAGAATCTATTTCGAGTTCTCAGAAAGACACATCATCAATCTTCGAATCTAAACCGGACAGCCAAAAGAAGTCGAATGCCGACGACGACCGCTAATACGGGGCATAATTAACACTTCGACTTGAGTGTTACGTGAAGCGGAGGGGAGGAGAACCGATGTATAACAGGATCTTGGTGCCTCTGGATGGATCGAAGTTATCGGCGGGAATTCTTCCTTACGTTCGCTGGCTGGCGCTCGCACTCAAGGCACCGGTGGAACTGCTTAGCGTGAACGATCCCAGTCATCTTGCACCAGCCGCGCCACCCATGAAGGGCAGTGACTATGATGTCGCAGCGTCTCTCTCTGGCATCGCGAACGTGAAATGCACGATCGAACCGGGAAACCCAGCCGATGTCATTGTCGATTTAGCAAGCGCCGAGCCGGCGACTCTGGTCGCAATGGCGACGCATGGTTATTCCGGGGCGAAGCGGTGGCTTCTCGGCAGTGTCGCTGAAAAGGTCTTGCATGCGCTCGCCAGCGACGTGTTGCTTGTGCGGCCTGAGGAGTTGGATGGGAGCGGCGATGTCCGGCTGAAAACGCTTCTCGTCCCGCTGGACGGCTCCGAGCGGGCTGAAAAGGTGTTGCCAAGCATATTGGAACTGGTTAAGCGGCTAGATCTGGAAGTTCTGTTGGTGCATGTCACAAAACGCGTCTATGCCGGACCGCCGGACGCGTATCTGCCGGTATTTGGCGCGATCCCGAATCTGAAAGAACTGTGGGAACAGGACAAGGCGGCGGCAAATAAATATTTGACCGAAAAGGTAGAGCAGTTGCATGCGCAGGGCCTGGCGAATGCATCATCCAAGGTAATTGAAGGTGGTGTCGATGGGGCAGCGGCGGAAATCATTGACCTCGCCCAGAAAATCCCGGGGAGTCTCATCACCATAACCAGCCATGGTCAATCCGGCATTGGACGATGGCTCATCGGGAGCGTCACCGAACGGGTGGTGCGCCACTCGAGACGACCCGTGTTGGTAGTTCGACCGCAAAATTAGTTTAGGTAACTCAATCTAGGAATGGACGTGGGCAATCCGGCGTCGTCGCAAGACGCATCCGAGCACGACTATCATCGCGTCATCAACGCATGGGCGATGTATGACTGGGCGAATTCCGCGTTTGCCGTGGTCATTCTTACGGCGGTGTTCCCGGTTTATTACCGCGCTCTGGCGATCAATGCCGGCCGTGCGCCCGAAGACGCGACGGCGTACTGGGCCTATACGACTTCGCTGTCGCTATTGGTCGTCGCGCTGATCGGTCCGGTCCTCGGCGCAATCGCGGATATCGTCGGGGGCAAGACGCGGTTCCTCGGCGCCGCTCTACTTCTTGGTGTTTTGGGTTCAACGACCCTTGCCTTTCTCGGCGAAGACACGTTTATCCTCGGTTCGGTTTTGTTCGCCATCGCTAACCTAGGCTTTGCCGGCGGCAACATTTTTTACGAAGCGCTGCTGCCGCATATCGCGCGGCCCTATGACTTTGACCGAGTTTCGGCACGCGGTTATGCATTCGGATATCTCGGCGGCGGATTGTTTCTCCTCTTCAGCCTCATCTCGATACTCCGGCCTGCTTGGTTTTGGCTGCCCGACCGGGAGTTTGCCGTGCGCGCTTCTTTCGTCGGCGTAGCCGTGTGGTGGTTGGTGTTTTCTATCCCATTGTTTCGTCACATTGAGGATCCCAGACGTGCGAGCCGGCCGCCTATTTCGGTTCGTGTCATCACGGCCGGTTTCCAACGCCTGCTCGGCACGCTCGGCCAGATCCACCGCTATCGACAGCTGGCGCTCTTCTTGCTGGCGTTTTGGATCTACAACGACGGTATCAGCACGATCATAAAGCTCGCTGCGGCGTTCGGCGACGAAATCGGCCTCGATCATAATCAAATGTTGATCGCGCTCATCCTCACTCAATTTATTGGATTCCCTTCTTCGATCGGATTCGGCGCCCTCGCCCAGAGCCTTGGCTCGAAACGCTCGATTTTTTTTGGTTTGGGCGTTTACACGCTGGTATCAATCGCTGCGTTTTTCATGACCAGCGCGGTGCACTTTTACATTTTGGCCGTTGTCGTGGGATTGGTCCAAGGCGGCACGCAGGCGCTTAGCCGTTCGCTCTTCGCTATGATGGTGCCGAAGACCCGAAGCAGCGAGTTTTTTGGTTTCTTTAGTACCGGCGAGAAAGTGGCGGGCATTATCGGACCTGCGATATTCGGCGTGATTGGACAGCTCACCGGCAGTAGTCGATGGGGAATGATCTCCGTGACCTTGCTGTTTGTCGCCGGCGCCGCGCTGCTCTATCGAGTGGATGAAACCGAGGGGCAACATGTGGCCGAAGCCGTCGAAGCGTCAGCTTAGTTTGGCCTTGCTGCCGTTGGTGCGAATAGTGTCATTGTCAGTCGATGACGGCCAGTTATCCCTTACGCATTCTTGAGCGCAACCCTTTTTGCGCGGCCACAGGCTGCACCATTTTACTCGGACCGAATGCTTTCCTAGGGTGGACATGAGACTGGCACGTACTGCCTTGAGCTCCACTTCCACGATCTGACCCGTATCGGGACAGATGATCGTCTTGCGGTCGCGGTAGCGACGATAGGCGTTAACGAACACGGGCGCAGCGACGAAATAAAGGCCAAGGGCAACAGCTCCGCCAATGAGTAAGTATAGTCGATCCACTGTCACCTCCAGAGGTTCAAGCATTATCACGCGGAACGCACGGCCATCACGGAACGAATATGAATCCGCGCCAAAGCCGGAACCGAGTCAGCGCTGCCGCATGCTCGCGGCCGCGGTCGCGCGCTTCGACGGCCAAAGCTCATGCAGCGTCTTGGGCAAAATATGCTTGATGTCGTCGATCTCGCCTTCGCTGGTGTGGCGCGCCAGCACCTTGAAGACTGCCCGCGCAATGCTTTCCGGCCGCGACGTGAAGTCGTCCTTAAAAGCGTCTCTGATATGCGCGAGGAAATCTTCTTTATGGCGTTCCTTGCGGGGTTTTCCCTTGAGCGTCCAGCCTTCGTAGTAGAAGCCCCGCACCAGCATGGGCAGTTGCGCACCCAACTGTACCGCCTCTTCAATGGTTAACCGATCCCGCAGGGCGTGGAGCACCGTGCGCAAGGCGAGATAGGCTTTGTGAGGGTGTTCCTGCCAATCCAGTTCAGTCATGATGTCGTTTAACCAGATCTGGGTTTTCTGCAGCGTACCGTCAAAGACGTCATGGCTGGTCTTTCGCCGCGCTTCACTTCCTACGAGCTTGTCGCGGTAGCCTGGTCCGGTTTTCATGGTTATTCCTCCTCGAAAGATTCGACAAACAGAGCATCTGCGTTAATTGATATTGTGCAATTTCAATGCCGCGAACCGCCCGGCGCTAGGCAGTGCAAACCGTGTGTTCGTCGGTATCGGCCGGCACATTGGAGAGAGGGATTTTCAAATTTGGAAAAATCCGGCCTTACTATTCGCAGGATTGGAAAGAATTTGCTTTGAAAAGATGCTGATAGCGGTGGTTCTAAGCAGTTTTTCTTGGCTCATTTCTTGCGCTTTCCACGATCTACGGAGCTCGATTGGAGCGGCACAATTCAGCATGGAGAAGCCGAAACGACGAATAGACCACGTTGGCCGGGCTTTTGCGGCGGGCGAAAGTTTTAGTGGGAGCCCGCTCGCAGAGAAAAGAACCCCATGGCATTCGCACCGATAAAGAAAGATGCAATCGGCATTAAGGTTCCGCCGAACTTCACCGACTATGAGCGCACCTGCGCCGAATTCTCCTGGACAGCAAGCGAAAGGGAATTATCGAAGTTTCCGGCCGCTCGCGGCCTTAACATCGCTTTCGAATGCGTTGACCGTCACGCACAGGGCCTGCGGCGCGATCATCTGGCGCTTCGCTGGCTCGGCAAGCAAGGCGAAGTGCGCGACTTCACCTATGGCGATCTTCAGCGACTGAGCAACCGCTTCGCCAACGTACTGCGCACACTTGGCATCGGCAAAGGCGATCGCGTGTTTGCTTTAGCCGGACGAGTTCCTGAACTCTACGTCACGGCGCTCGGCACTCTGAAAAACGGCAGCGTCTTTTGCCCGCTGTTTTCCGCCTTCGGCCCCCAACCCATTCATCAACGCCTGTCCATCGGCGAGGGCAACGTTCTCGTCACCACGGAGGCGCTTTATTCCAGACGCAAGATAGCCGAGCTGCGCGCGGCGCTGCCGCACTTGAAACATGTGCTCGTCATCGGCGATTCGATAAACTCGCCACCGAGTGGAACACACGAGTTCCACCATCTGATGAAAGGTGCGTCGGAAGATTTCGAGATCGGGATCACCGATCCGGAGGACGTGGCGCTGATACATTTCACTTCCGGCACGACCGGCAAGCCGAAGGGCGCGGTGCACGTGCACAAAGCCGTGATCGCCCATCACATTACCGGCAAATACGCTCTCGATTTTCATCCCGACGATGTTTTTTGGT
>DASWHT010000018.1:0-11715 GCA_036398075.1 Binatia bacterium
AGCCGGTCGGCGCGCGTTACGTCGATATCAACTTTACCGATGCGCCCTCTCTCGACTACTGGGTCAACGGACAGTTGGTTGAAGAGCGGCTGTTCTCGAACGTCGGCGAAGCGCTGCGGCGGATCAAACCGGATTTGGAAAGCTATCTGAAACCGCCCGACACCGATTAGCAGGCCGATAGGCGGTTCAAAGTTACGGATCGTGGTTATACAGTTCAATTACGGACCGGAATACGTTGAACTTTGAACCTTGAACTTTGAACCCAGAGGGACCGGCCCATTGCCCGTGACCGGCGAGGCTTACTTCTAAGACGCTAATCTCGCGAATCATCCAGGTTATCGGCAACCGCAGGTTTGCGGCGTACAGGCGCAGCCGGTCCCCGCCGCGCTTTCTGCTTTTGCTGGCCCCGGCGAGCTAAACACCGATAACTGTTTCTCGACGGCACCGCTGGCGCATTTGGGGCAGGAGATTTTCTCCCGCGCCGAGAGAACGATTTGTTCGAAATGATGATCGCAACGGCGGCAACTGTATTCAAAGATCGGCATGGGTTCTTCGCTCCTGCTCGCAATGGCGGATTTCAAATCAGGCTCACGCCGTTCAAATTAGCGATCCGCGAGCCCGCTCGGCTATGCGCTCTTGGTTCCAGTCTTTTTCGGCTTTGCCGCAACCCGCAGCGGCTGATCGCGCGGGATCGGCACCAACGAAGTCACTTCCAAGCCGTAACCTCCGAGCCCGACGAGGTGCGTCTTATTGTTCGTGAGCAGGCGCATCTTGCGCACCCCTAGGTCGCGCAAAATTTGCGCGCCGATGCCGTACTCTTTGAAGTCGGCCCGATACACGAAAGATGGGTTCATGTCCTTCTTTCGTTTGCCTTCGACTCTCGGGTAAGCCACCCTCGACGGGCGTTGCAATTTTTGATCCGGTTGAAGATATAGGATGACCCCTTTGCCTTCCTGCCCGATGATCTCCAGCGAACGTTGAATTATCGCCCCAGTATTCAGGAGCTCGAAACCAAAGACATCCCCCGGCACATACTTCGTGTGGACTCGCACGAGGGTTTCGTCTTTTGGGGAAATCTCGCCTTTGATCAATGCCAGATGCTCGTTTTGATCGACATGGGTATTATAAACGATGGCATGGAACAGGCCGCCCGCGCGGGTCGGCAATGGCGCCGCGGCGGCGCGGAAAACCAGCGATTCGTAGTTGAGTCGATATTGGATGAGGTCGGCTATAGTGCAAACTTTGAGTTTATGCTTGCGCGCGAACTTCATGAGGTCGGGCTGGCGTGCCATGGTGCCGTCGTCCTTCATGATCTCGCAGATCACGCCGGCGGGCTTGAGCCCGGCGAGGCGTGCCAGATCCACCGAGCCTTCGGTTTGTCCCGCGCGCACCAACACGCCGCCGTTTCGCGCCCGCAAAGGAAATATATGGCCCGGCGTAACCAGGTCCTGCGGTTTGGCATCCTCCGCAATCGCGTCGAGGATTGTCTTGGCCCGGTCGGCGGCGGAGATGCCGGTCGTGATTCC
The DNA here is from genome assembly GCA_036398075.1 of Binatia bacterium. Taxonomy (GTDB): domain Bacteria; phylum Desulfobacterota; class Binatia; order UBA9968; family UBA9968; genus DATACQ01. The sequence goes on from DASWHT010000018.1 coordinate 1,527, forward strand.
AGCGGCGGCGTCCACGGACACCGTAAACGCTGTGCCGAAGGGTGAAGTGTTCTCTGACACCATCATCGAGATGCCGAGATACCTGACCCTAGCTTCGGTCAGTGGCAGACAGATCAGGCCGCGCCCATGGGTCGCCATGAAGTTAATGGCTGCCGGCGTTACCTTCTCGGCGGCCATGCAGAGGTCGCCTTCGTTTTCGCGGTCCTTATCATCCATGAGGATGACCATTCTACCGCGTCTGATTTCGTCGATGGATTCCTTTATGCTCGCCAGTGGCATGGGCTCCTAATGTACCACCTTGGCGTGGGGGGTCAACCATTTCGGCGAGCCGTAACCCTTTATCAACTAAGGAATTAGCTGCGCGGCCGAGGCAGTTGGCTAGATTTTCGGCGCGGCCGATGCGTTAAGGATTCACCCCGTGTGGCGCGCCAAAGGGAATTTTTGGAACAAAACGGGGGTTTAGGTCGTCAAAGGGCTATGACGCCACAATACGACCCTTTAGGCGTCATGGAGGTAAGTTATGATTCGACGGAAAAGCGCCAAAACCGCGGTTTCAGACGGAGCCGGCCGAAGTCCTCAGCCGTTCGCCGTCCATGAAGCCGGGCATGGCGGGGGTTTCAACATGGAGGCGTTGTTTCAGCCTGACATCTTGATCCAATCGCAATACCAGGCGACCCATCAGAGACGATTCCACCAGGAGCCCGAGAAAGTTTTGATGCTTGCGCTTCTGGAGGATGCCATTGTTTGTTTTCAAGATAACTTCGGCACGGACTGCAAACGAAAAAAGGCTCTTTTTCAAGACGCTGAGGAATGGATCCTTGACCACGACGCCTCTTACATTTTTTCATTTGAAAACATCTGTGACGTGCTGGGCTTTGACGCCGGCTATCTTCGCGATGGGTTGACGCGTTGGAAACAAGAAGCGCTGGCCACGGCGCCGGCGAAGGAGCACCGGAAAAGGTTGGCGAGCTAACGCTGGCGCCCGGCGCGATATCCGATGCGATTACCGCCGGGTCCGTGGCTCCCACACAGGGCGGTTGCGGGCGAGACGTTCGGGGCAAATGCATATGTTCAGGGGAGGATTGGAATGACAGTAACAGGGTTGCGAATTCGCAAGATCAAGCCGCGCGGGGCCGCTGTAATTGGCCTGTTTTTTTTCTTCGGCATCTTTAATAGCAATTATTTCGCCGCTCATTTAGTCCATGGGGGTGATGCGTCGAACGCTAGACCTTCGGCTCCTCAGAACCGAAATTTACCCGATTTCGTCAGTTTGGCGAAAAAAATCGGGCCGTCAGTTGTTAACATTGCCACGACGCAGGTGCGAAAACCGGCGCAAGGTATGCCTTCTCCTTTCGGCGGGGACCAAGGATCTAACGATCCCTGGGAAAGATTCTTCGGCGGCCAGTCACCCCGTTCGCCCCAGCGCCAGCGGGGTCTCGGGTCGGGATTCATAATCGACTCCGACGGTACCATTGTCACCAACCATCATGTCGTCGACGGCGCTGAAAAGATCGTAGTGACGCTGGCGGATGGAAAGAGTTTCGACGGCAAAATCTTGGGCACGGATCAAAGGAGCGACATCGCAATTCTCAAGATCGACGCACAGCAAAGGCTCACGGCTGCCGCCTTGGGCGATTCCGAACAGCTGGAAGTCGGCGAGTGGGTAATGGCCATCGGCAATCCTTTCGGACTCGATCACACGGTTACAACCGGAATCGTCAGCGCCAAAGGGCGCCATATCGGCGCGGGGCCTTACGATAGTTTTATCCAGACCGACGCTTCCATCAATCCGGGAAACTCCGGCGGGCCTTTGGTCAATCTGCGCGGCGAGGTGGTGGGTATCAATACGGCGATCTTCAGTCAATCGGGCGGCAATATCGGCATCGGTTTCGCCATTCCGGCGAACCTGGCGCGAGAGCTGGTGCCCCAACTCAAGGACAAAGGTAAAGTTGTGCGGGGCTACCTTGGGGTAACGATTCAAAAGCTCACCGGAGACATCGCCGCGTCGATGGGTTTGAAAAGCGAGACCGGGGCCCTGGTCGCCGACGTTGCCGAAGGCGGGCCGGCAGAGCGCTCGGGCATCAAATCGGGAGACGTCATCGTCGAGTTCAATGGCAAGGCGATCAAAGACTCCGCGGAGCTGCCGCTTGAGGTCGCGCGGGTGGCGCCGGGGAAAACCGTGCAAGTGAAAATCCTGCGCGACGCAAAGCCCTCAAGTATTGCCGTTAGGATCGGCGAAATGAAGGATAGCGAAGTCGTAGCCGAATCACAGCAGGGTGATTTCGGCATGGCCGTGCAGCCGGTAACACCAGCGATGGCTGAAAGCCTCGGCTTGGAGCGCGCCGATGGGTTAGTTGTCAGTTCGGTCAGACCGGGCGGCGCGGCGGATCAAGCCGGCTTGAGGCGCGGCGACGTAATCACTGAGGTCAATCGCCGTCCGGTGCGCAACCTGGCCGATTATAAACGCGAAATGTCGCGCAACGAAAACGGCAAATCGATCCTGTTTCTGGTCAAACGGGACAAGGCGAGCTTGTTTCTTGCGTTGAAGCCGTAACCCCCGCAAATTAGCGCCAAGCCAATCGCCCAACTTTTGCAGCAGTCGCAGTTCCCTGGATCTCCTCGGAAGCCGGGCGATATTGCGTCGTGCGCCGAAAGGCACCACCCCCGCACCGGCCTTCCGGTTTTATTCAGCTTGATATTCCTGCTAAATTGACTGACTCAAACCCAAGAGTCAGGAGACAGAAAGAGAATGAAAGTAGGTTTGATCGGCCACCGAGGCGCCGGCAAGACCACCATCTTCAATATGCTGACGGGCCTGCGAGCGCAAGTGGGCGGCTTCGGCGGCAAAGAAGAGGTCCACCTAGGCGTCATAAAAGTTCCCGACCCGCGCGTCGACAAACTGGCGCAGATCTACAAGCCTAAGAAGACCACCTACGCCGAGATTCGTTTCACCGATTTTCCCCCCAGTGAGGGAGAAGAAAATCTCAAGTCCAATAATACCATCATCACCCAGATGCGCGAGGTGGATGCCATCGCGCTGGTGCTCAATGACTTTGAGTCCGGCGCCGATCCGCTGCGGGCGCTGAATGATTTGCTCACAGACATGATTCTGGCGGACATGACGGTGGTAGAAAATCGCCGCGCCCGTTTGAAAAAGGAAAAGGCCCGGCCGTTGGAAGAAACGGTGCTCGAACGCTGCGCCAAAACGCTGGAGAACGAGGAGAGCTTGAGAAATTTGCTCTTCAACCCGGATGAAGAAAATCTGCTCTCCGGTTTTGGTTTTCTCAGCCGCAAGCCGGTCCTGGCGCTTTTCAATCAAGGCGACGACAAAGCCGGGCTGGCGCTGGCGCCGCAGTATGACGAAGAACTAAAGCGGCGCGGGCTTGAAGGTCTGGCGCTCGCCGGCAAGGTCGAGATGGAGGTCGCGCAGTTGGATGAAGCCGACCGGGAAGCTTTTCTCAAAGAGATCGGCATTCAGCAATCGGCAAGGAACAGATTTATCCGGGTGGCCTATGGTCTTCTCAATTTGATCAGCTTCCTCACAGCGGGCGACGACGAAGTGCGCGCCTGGACGATCACCCAGGGGACCAACGCGAGAAAGGCGGCGGGCAAGATTCACAGCGACATCGAGCGCGGTTTTATCCGCGCGGAAGTGGTCGCTTATACAGACTTCATCGCCTACGGCAGCGAAGCGAAATGCAAGGAAGCGGGCAAGCTCCGCCTCGAAGGCAAGGACTACGTCCTCCAGGACGGCGACATCGCCCATTTCCGTTTCGCGGTATGAACCGCGCGGAAATTACAGGCGGTGATCCGTCGCTTCTCGTAATGCCCACGCATCAAGGCGAAGCGCTTGTCTTGGTTATTTTCTTTTGTTAGTCCTGCGCTGATTATCTTGCAAAAACCTGAAAGGCACGAGCGATGAAAACACAGATCCAAGGCGGCTATGTCGTCGGCTTCGATGGCAATGAACATGAAATAATCAAAGACGGCGCCGTCGTTTACGACGGCGATCGCATCGAGTTCGTCGGTAAGGACTACCATCAGCCGGTTGACAAAAAGATCGACGCCAAAGGCTGCCTGGTCTCGCCCGGGTTTATCGACACGCACTTTCATTCCGGCATCAACGCCAGCGATTATATTCTCGCCGATTCAACGAAAACGGATTTTTTCGCCGCCAACTATCTCGCCCATGGCGGGCCGACGCGTGAGGGAGCGCATTCGGCGCACTTGAAAGACGTGGACGTCGGCCAGCGGTTCTCGCTGATTCACGTGCTCAAAAGTGGCGTGACGACGACCTTTGACATCGGCGGCGCCGGTGGTGAAGCAGAGCGATATGTGGACATGATCGATCAGGTTGGCATTCGTTGCGCCGCCGGGCCGAGCTACAAAAACGTTGCTTTCTTTCACGACCGCGACGGCCGCTTAGAATACGATTGGGACGACGAGCGCGGCAGTAAAGGACTCAAAGCGGCCGTCGATTTCGCCAGGAAGTTCGACGGCGCGTGCAGCGGCCGCATGACCGCGTTGTTGTTCCCGGGCCACGTCGACTCGTGCACGCCGGCGTTGCTAAAGGAAACCAGGAAGGCGGCGCAGGATGCCGGAGTGCGGATTCAGATCCACGCGACGATCAACCTCTTCGAATTCCACACCGTCATGCAGCGCGAGCGTTGCACGCCGATTGAGCTGTTGAAAAAAATTGGCTTCCTCGATCCTGAAGTGTCGCTGTCGCACTGCATCTTCGTCAGCGGCCATAGTTGGTTGGCTTATCCTTACGGCGACGACCTCAAGATCATCGCCGATTCCGGCGCGTCGGTCGCTTACAGTCCGCTCAAGTATCTAAAGCTCGGTATCCTGATGGAATCCTTTGACCGCTATCGCAAAGCGGGCATCAATATGGGCATCGGCACCGATACTTTCCCCAAAGACATTCTCGCCGACATGCGCTACGCGGCGATTGCGTCCAGAGTCGCCGACAAGAGTTTTCTCTCGGGCCAGCCGCGCGACGTCTTCAACGCGATCACGCTGGGCGGCGCGAAAATGCTCGGACGGGAGGATATAGGGAGGCTGCAAAAAGGCGCCAAGGCCGACGTCGCGGTCATCAACCTCCGCGACATCGCCTTCGGCGCGGTGCGCGATCCCATCCGTTCGCTTATGGAAACCGCTGCCAGCCGCGACGTGCGCACGGTCATCGTCGACGGCGAAATGCTTGTCGACAACGGCAAGTATCTTCGCCTTGACGAAGAAGAACTGCTCGACAAAGTCCAGGCCAAGGGTGAACAGGTGTGGGACAGCGTGCCAAAGTGGCATTGGACCGGGAAGGGAATCGACGAAGTCGTGCCGCCGTCGTTCAGGATGAAGTGACACATATGGCGGGCGTCAGGTGTCCGGTTGAATTTGAAGTTTTCTCCCTTTGTCAACCTTGAGCGGATGTTTATGGATGGATTCCAACTCTGTGCCGTTGAACTATGATGCACGGAAAGATATACCACAAAAACCAGTTTCAAAGAGAGGGGAAGTGTCGTGTCGGAACTATCGGAACTCAAAAAAAAACTAGCGATGTCGTCGCGCATGCTCTTCAATTCCGGGTTGGTGGACTACAGCGGACATATCAGCGTGCGTATTCCAGGCTCGGATCATCTCTTGATTCTGCCTCATCCGATCAGCCGGGCGACGGTGGTGGCGGATGACATGGTCGTGACGGACTTTGACGGCAAATTGATCGAAGGAAAGTATAAGGCGCCCTCGGAAGTCTATATGCACGCCCGTGCCTACAAGGCGCGCGCTGACATTCAAAGCGTCGCGCATCTGCATAATCATATGGTGGCAGTCCTCAGCATGGTGGACAAGCCTTTTTATCCGGCCTCCTCGAACCCCGGCGCCTTCTTCGGTCCCGGTGCGTTGCCACTCTATACGGACCCGGCTCTGATTCACACCAATGAACAAGGCGACGCCGTCGCCAAGGCCTTGGGTAAGGCCGACGCAATCATGCTGCGCGGGCACGGCTCGATGGTGGTTGGACAGGCAATCGAATGGGTTTTTGCCGCCTGCGTCGATCTCGAGGAAGCGGCTTCGAGATTTTACAAAGCGTCGCTCCTGGGACCGGTGCGCGTGTACAATGATGATGAGACGCAGCGGACGATGAAAGGCCGGCGCAAAGATTCAGTCGTTCAGAAAATCTGGGACCACAACGTCGCCAAAACCAAACTCGCGGGCCTGATGGGTGGTATCGGATTACTTGCTTAGCGTCTCCTAACTCGCATGGCGGCGGCTAAAAGCAAGTACGTCGCGACACTTTCGCGGGAATTTAACTGGGCCGGCCGCTCGAATCGCGCGGCGGTTCGGCGGGGACAATAATGGCCTGGTATCCGCTTTGTTGCAATATTTCTTTGGCGATCTCCTCGGCCTCGCTACGGGCCGCATAGGGACCCACGCGTACTCGATAAGTCGCTTCGCCTGTCGTGGGCGCCACCTTATCGAGAAAGGCTTCCAAGCCTCGTTGCAAGAACTGTCGCGCCAGGAACTCGGCGCGTTCACGCTCGCGAAATGCCCCCAGTTGAAGTATGTATCCATCGGGCGCGCTCAACTTACCATCGCCTTCCGGGATGATGTCGCCGCCCTCAATCCGCGCGAGACCTTGGGGTGACGAAGCCCGGCCGGTGGTATGGGCGGCGGTCTTGAGCGTTTCGTAATTGTCGAAACCATACTCCAGCAAATGCCGCGTATCGCCCCAGAGATTTCGCGATCCGAGGATCGCGATGAGCAGCGTCGCGCCGTTTCTTTGCACCGCGCCGACGAAGCATTTTTGGGCGGCGTGGGTGTAGCCCGTCTTGCCGCCGATGGCGCCGTCGAAGTTCCACAGTAGACGGTTATGATTACGCACCGATATGCGCCGGGGCACGAGCTTTTTCCGCACCATGGCGCTGGAGTTTACCGAACTGATTTTGGTCTGCACGATGGCGTTAAAGGTTCGGTTTCTCATGCCATATTGGAAAATGGTCACCAAATCCCTAGCGGTTGAGTAGTGATCCGGCGCCGTCAGTCCGTGCGGGTTGGTGTAATGGGTATTGGTAGCGCCGATCAGGTGCGCTTTCTTGGTCATCAGCTCGGCGAACTGCTCAACCGACCCGCCAATGCCTTCGGCGAGCACGTTGCTTGCATCATTGGCCGAGGAAAGCAGCAGACCGTACAACAGATCTTCTATAGTGAGTTTCTGTCCCGGTCGAAGGTAAAGTTTCGACGCCGGCACCCGCGTCGCGGCTTTGGATACGGTCAGCAACTCGTTGAGTTTGTGACCGCTCTCCAGAGCCACAATCGCGGTGAGCACCTTGGTAGTGCTGGCTGGAGGTAAGCGCAGATCTGGCTCCCGTTGATACAAAACCTTGCCACTGGCCGCGTCCACCAGGATGGCCGCCCGTGCGGTTAGCTCGTCTTCAGGGGAATAAGACCAGGCCGAAGGAACCGTGAATAGGATTAGAAATGCCGTCAGAACCAGGCCAAACGGTATTAACTTTTTACGACGCAGATCGCCAAACCTCCCTGGTACGGATTGCATAATCATCCATATATCGCTGCCAAAAGCGGAATAGAACCCCATTATAACACCGGTACGTATACTTGTGTAGTCTCTAGAAAAGTAATCGGGACTTTATGGTAAATTTTTACCAGCCAGGCAGCGAAAGAGAGGGAAAATTAGCAAAATCATTCGCGTGAGATCCGTCTGAAATGCTTTGCCAAGCAGCCGCCGCATCCGAGCCGATACTCAACCCTCTGGAAATCCAGCTAGCGCGCTCATGTCTGTTTTATTTCTTGGCCGGAGTTATTCCATGTTTGGACAATTCCTTATCGGCGCGTTCGCTGATACCCGCCTGTTGGCCCATCGCTTCACGCCGAATGCGATCCTGGCAGGGCTCGCAGATACCACCCTTGAGCACCGCTGCTTCCTTGGCGCAGATCATACATCTTTTTATTGCATCGGCCATCGATCATTTCCTTCCCGTAACACTGTCCCATTCATCCTTCTGCTTTCATCCTTTTTCCCCGCACCGCCCTCTCAATCGATGATCCGAATTTGTGCCGGATCCTCTAGGATAACCTCCAACCCGTACTGGTGGTGATCCCTGACCACGCCGTCAATCTCGACTTCTTTGCCTTCATAGCCTTTTGGCGCGAGCTTTCTTTTATCGAATGATTCCACGGCTGACGCAAATATCACCCCAGTCAGCGCCTCGCGTGAAGGGCCGAAATTCAAGAAATAGGTATTGCTTTTGGCCGAATGGCCGACGCGAAAAACTCGGCCGCGGATGCGCGCCCGATTGCCGGTGAGGCCGCGTATCCGGTCTACATCCCGCGCTTGCATCAACGGCAACTCTACCGCTGTGGGGGCGGGGGTCAGAGGCGAAAACGTCACCTGGTGGCTCTGAGGTTCGAGCGCGATGCCTTGGCTCGCCGGGCGCGCAACGCCTGCGGCCCCAAGCTGTGCCCCGGGTGAATTCCAGCGCTGGTAGAGGAAATGAGTAAAGAATCCCCCCATGAAAGCGATGGCCAAACCGAAAGCCACGGTGGGGAAGATTTTGTTCATGACTTGCGCTCCCAGAGCTCAAGAAATATTTTCCGATACTCCTCCGCCAGCGCCCCGGCGCCCCGGAAGAGCAAAAGATTCTCATCGTTGAAGCTTTCGGCCGAGTGGGTCCAGTTATAAGAGCCGGTAAAAACATTTTTCCGGTCAATGACGGCGAATTTCTGGTGCATCAGCCCCGCATCTTTCTCGGGTGTATTAGGCTTCAATCCGGAAACGCGCCGGACGGGAATCTTTTGTCCTTCCAAAAATTTGCCCTTGGATTTTTCGCTGCGCGCGTCGAATTCGCGGTCAAGGACGACCTGAACTGCAACCCCTCGCTTCTTCGCCTGCGCCAGCGCCCCGGCAAGTTCATCACTGGTAAATGCGTAAACCGCCACCAAAAGTTCTTTCCTGGCTTGCCCGATCTCGCGCAGGAGATGCCCGGCGCACTTGCCCCTTGGGCTGAAGCAGGCTTGCACGACCATCTCGGCCGTCGCGGGCGCGCAGGTTAAGAGGAAAATGCCGATTGCGGCGGCTTTGGTGGCTCTCATTGCGCCGCTCATGCCGCCGCCGTTGTTTTCTTTTCGCCCAGACACATGCCGAGGACGAGCCGCTCCATCACCAACCGTGGATTGCCGCCGCTCGATTTCAGCCGGAAATCAGCGTCGTGAATACCGTCCATGTACCGGCGGAGTTCGCTCAGGGAAAACCGCTCGGCGCGCAATAAACACATGTAGCCGCCGTAGGGATTACGCGTGAGCAACGGCGCTTGCTGGGGCAACACCTGTTGCTGAAACTGCGGATACGACATGCCCGGCCTCCAGCGCCCGCGCAGCTCGCCGTCAAGCAATTGGCGCGCGGCGAGCAGCCGGCGCGCTTCGCTGGCGATGGCGCCCAGGAGCTTCAGCGGATGTTCGCCGCGAGAAATCAGGCGGGCCAATTCGGAAAGCGCTGCCCATGGGTCGCGCTCGCCGATGGCACGGGTGAGATCGAAGACCCAGCCTTCGCCTTGGTCCGTGAATATCGCTTCCACATCTTGCGCCCGGACCGCGGCCCCCTCGCCGGCATACAAGAAGAGCTTCGCCAATTCTTGACTGAGGCTTCTAAGATCGGAAGCCGCGCGCTGTACGATCATTTCGCGCGCCTGGGGCTCCATGGTTTTTCCGGCTTGGCGCGCGCGCAGGTTGATGAACTCCAAAAGATTCTCGCGGCTTACCCTGCCGCTCCGGTCTCGCTCAAGGCCGAGATGAAACACCGCGCCCAGCTCATCGAAACGCTTGTACAGGCGCATGCGCCGGTCCACCTGCGCCGCGCTGAGCAGTAAAAACCCCCACTCCGGCAATCCTCGCTCAAGTAACTCCGCGAGCCCTTGCGCCTCGACTCCCCGGTGCCGGCTCATATCAATTCCCTGGCTCTTGCAAAAAGCCAGGAGCGCGTCTACTTCGTCCAGCTCTTTTTGGCCTTCGCCGTCCTCGACGCCGAGCAGTTTAACCAGCTCGCGGGCGGTGCCGGGCTCCGTTCGCTCCCACTGTTCCTGGGTCCATCCTTCGACGACCAGCAAGTCGATCAAGAGCTTGCCCGCCTCGTCCTGCTTCCCGTCACCCCAGAGTTGCAAAACCTTCTCGCCCAGTT
>DASWHT010000019.1:0-2852 GCA_036398075.1 Binatia bacterium
CGAATGCTAGCAAACGCGTATGAATTTCGTCAAGGCAAAGCTAGCGGAACATAATGAAGATGCAGCGGCCGGAACGCCTTGACAGAGGCAGCGCTTCGGCATAGGAGTTTGCAGCAAACCCGGCGCGGGAACTTTAGACGATAAGAACGACCGATGCTCTAAGGTCGATGATTCCCCTTTTCGGGATTAAAAAGGTTCTCATGATGATGAAATTCCTTTCCGCTTTACTTGCTCTCCTGTTCATTGGCTCTCATGCCCAAGCGCTTGATCGGATTCGCATCGCGGTGTCCAATCCAAACATGCCGAATCTTACAGCGGCGGTGGCGCAGCAGCGGGGCTTCTTTAAAGACGAGAACATCGACGCGGAGATTATCCGCATGAATCCCAATGTCTCGATCACGGCGCTCTCCACCGGTGACGTCGATTACTGCCAGCTCTTCGGCGCGGTGGTGGGCGGCGCCATCGCCGGGCTGCCGGTTCGCATCGTCGCCGGCTACCTCGACAACTGGCCCATGACGCTTATCGCCCAGCCCGAATACAAGTCGCTGAAGGAGCTGAAAGGCAAAACGCTGGGCATTAGCAGTTTCGGCGCGACACCGGACGTCGCCGCGCGCATGATGCTCAAGCAAGGAGGTATCGATCCGGAAAAAGAGATCAAAGTACTCGCCCTCGGCTCCGACGCCGCCCGGCTCACCGCGCTCAAGCAGCGCGTTGTCGATATTATCGTCATCTCGCCGCCGGCCGACGCGCAGATGGAAAAGCAGGGCTTCAAGATACTCGCCCGCGCCTATGAGCTTTTCACTTTCCCGTATCTCGGGCTCGGCACTCATACCAGAAAGATTAGAGACAAGCCGGAGGAGATACGCCGGGTGATCAAGGCCACAATTCGCGCCAACCGATATATTCGCGAAAACCGCGACGAAGCGGTGCGCACGCTCATGGCATGGGGCAAAGTCGAGGGCGACTTCGCCTACGCGTCCTACGATGCGCTGAGAAATCTTTTCAACGCCGACGGGGCCGTTCCCGAAGACGGTCTCAAGCTGGTCATCGATCAAGCGCGGCGCAGCGCAAAGGTCGCGCGTGAAGTGGCGCCCGGGGAAGTGGCGGATTTGACTTTCCTCCGCGAGGCGCAGGCGGAACTGGGGATCAAGGGACGGTAATACGCGCTGGACGCCACAACGCAAAAGGAGAAAAACCATGATCGTCGATTGGCATGCCCATGTGTATCCGCCCGAGATGGCGAAGGAGAGGCGTTGGGGGGGTGCTTCCCCTCTAACCATTGAGAATCTCCTCGAAGCCCACGAAAAGGCCGGCATCGATCTCTGCGTCGTGAGCAATACCATCCATTACCTCAAAGACAAGAATAACGATGAATCGTTGGCGTTCCTGCGCCACTGGAACGATTATGGCGCGGAGATCCAGCAGCAATACAAAGACAAGATCGTCGTCTTCACCAGCACGCTTCCCTGCGGCGGTGCGCCGTTCGTCCAAGAGTTGGAACGGGCGATTACCCAAAACAAACTGCAAGGGGTGCTGATCAACTCCAGCCACCAGGGCGCCTATCCCGATGACGACGAGGCGAAATCGTTTTTCGAGTTGGTAACTTCTCTGGGCATACCGCTGATGATGCACGCGCCGTCCGTCGGTTTCGGCGAAGAGCGCATGCGTGATTATCGTCTGGCGTCCAGCGTCGGGCGGCCCTTTGACGAGTGCCTGGCGATTTCTCGGATGATCGTGCGCGGTGTGTTTGAACGGCATCCCAACATAAAATTCGTCGGCTGCCACCTCGGCGGCGGCATCTGCGAAGTGATCGGCCGCATGGACTACGCCTACGAACTAGGCGACAAGGCGAGCGGACTCGGCCCCTACGAACCGTTAATGATTAGCAAAAAGCCCAGTGACTATTTGCGCGATCTCTACTTCGACACCGTCTGTTACCATCCGCCCGCGCTGACATGCGCCTACCAGACCGTCGGCGCAAAACGATTGCTGTTCGGCAGCGACGCGCCGCCCTTGCTGCCGTTGCTTCCCCGGGCGAAACGAATTATCGAAGAGTTTCCCTTTACCGAGGAAGAGCGGGCGGATGTGTTTTGGCGCACTGCGTTGAAGTTATTGGAGAAACGTTAGAGAATACACACGGCTCGTCCAAGTAGCCGACGACTTGAACGTTTTGAACGTCTTGAACAGTTTGAACGGCTCCCGAAGGAGACGGTAATGCCGCTATCATATGACGATCTGATCGAACCAACGATTGTAAAGCAAATCTCAAAAAGCGTCGCCTACTGCCGCTGCACGCGGACCAAGAATCCGCCATTTTGTGATGGCTCGCATGCGGTCACCAACATCACGCCGCATATTCTTGAATTCGACGAGCCCACGACCATCGCGATCTGCCGCTGCTGGCGATCAAAGGATCACCCCTATTGCGACGGCACCCACGGGCGCCTCGTCAAGCCCAAAGAACGGCCGCCGAGAAATCATGGATGATAACGCAAACTGACAGATCTGTAATCGATGGCCCACACGTTGAACATTGAACCTTGAACTTTGAACGGGCCGCAGGCTTTGGAACGACTGGAACTATTGGAACTAAACAAAAAGAGGAGGTTGTTATGATTGAAATGAAAAATCTTATCAAAGAAGCAGACACTCACCCGGGGATCAATCACCTGAGTCTCTGGCGCACCGATTTGGCATACTATTGGGTAATTAACTGCGAGCCCAACCTTCAAGACGACATGCACTATCATGACAACGACGACCATATCTTCATGGTCATCGAAGGCGAATGCACAGTGCGCACACCGCACAAAGAATTCGTTTTGAAACGGTTCGACACCGTGCTGCTCAAG
>DASWHT010000020.1:0-5749 GCA_036398075.1 Binatia bacterium
CATGGCTATAGCGGGCGACGATTTGATTGCTGCCATTTAGTTCGAGGAGGATGTCCTCGTTGTCGTAGACGTAGCGCGTGACCGTCGTGCCGACGTTGATGACTTCTTTCTCAACCCGCCGGCCTAATCCGTCATACTTGTAGTTCGCGGTGGTGCCGTTCGTCACGGCTCTCACCAGCTTGTTCTCCGCGTCGTACTCGTACGACGTAAAGCGACCGAGGACCCTTGGCGTCTTGAGATTGAGATTGCCGTTGTTATCGTACTGGTACGTGAAGTTGGCGTCTTCGAGAAGCTGGTTTGCCTAATTGAACGTTGACGCCCCATTCTGGTTGGAATTTGCCCGGTTGCCGACCGGGTCGTAGTTAAACGTCTCCAATTTGTCCGTTCGGCGCACCGCTACCCGTTCCACCGAGGGCAGTAATGTTCGAAAGATTAAAAGCAGTCGCATTCTGGTAATAGAGGGCGACTCTGCCGCCGCCTCCCCCGCCACCACCAGCCGACGGCGAGGCCGGACTTCCATTGGCGGCGATCGAACCCGAGCCTGAAAGAGTGCCGACCTCGATCCGTATTCCGCCTCCGCTCCCTCCCACCCGCGCTAAACTGGGTGGCTACGCCTCCGTTCGCCCGAATCGCTCCGTTTACCACGATGCTTTGCGCAACGATTCTAGCCAATCCACCGCCATTACCCGCCGGCGCGCCCTGAAAACCGCCTCCGCCACTTCCAACTTCATTCGGGTTGGTGTTGCTGCCATACAGAGGGTTCGTCGCGCCGTTGAAAGCACCGCCTAATCCACCGTGACTACCGCCACTACTCCCCGTACTGCCCTGGAAAAAGCCTAAGGTCATACCGATACCGATGGGATTGCCCGGCTGGAGACCGCCCAGAAAACCGTACCCGCTCCCATCGATCCTGCTCGTCGCATCGATCTGCAGCATGCCAGTGACCGCAATTTCCAAACGAGTCCTTGTTTCATAGAAAATTCGCCGCCTTGACTTGGGCGCTGTCGGGCATTACGCTTACGGTTAGCAGCGCGGTTCAGGGAGTCAAAAATGAGCGATCTATCAAATCAAACCGGCCAGCAGGATTCGGAGCACTTGGACTTGATGCTCACGGACGGCGCCGTGCAGCAAATAAAGCGCCTGCTGGCGCGGGATAAGCGCGCCGGGCATGGTCTGCGGGTTTCGATCAGTGACGGCGGTTGTTCGGGCTACTCGTACAAACTGGACTTCGAAAAGGAAGAGCAATCCGGCGATACGGTTCTACAGTTCGACGATCTCAAGGTGTTCGTCGACGCCGAGAGCGCCGGCTATCTCAAAGGCACAGTGATTGACTTTACCTCTGGCCTTTACGGCGGCGGCTTTAAATTTACCAATCCAAACGCCACCGGCACCTGCGGCTGCGGCACCTCTTTTTCCGCCTAGTTTCGCGTTTCCATTTCGAACTTGCTTATCCCACGCTCCCCGCCCCGCGCGCGGGCAGCTGGTTATTCCCGGCCCTTTGACACATTCTCGTTATCTTGCTAACGAAATCAGGAATAACCTCAGGAGCATTTGTTGAAAGCAGTACGGATTCACGAACACGGCGGCGTCGAAAAGCTCCGCTATGAAGAGGCGCCGGAGCCGACCCTTGCGGGCCCAAACGACGCCATCGTCAAGCTCAAAGCCGCCGCTTTGAACCATATCGATATCTGGGTTCGCCGCGGCCTCACCGGCATCGAAATCACGCTCCCTCATATACTCGGCGGCGACGGCGCCGGCGTCATTGCGGAAGTGGGCGATCGGGTTCGAAACATCAAGACCGGCGATGCGGTCTGTCTCTATCCGCCGAGCGGTTGCGGCCGTTGCGAGTTTTGCATCACCGACCGCGAATACATGTGCGTTCGGCTGCGCGTGTTGGGCGAACGCGAGAATGGGACCTACGCCGAATATGCTCGTGTCCCGGCGCGCAATTGCTTTCCAATCCCCCCCGACCTTTCATTCGAACAAGCGGCGGCCTTCCCGCTCGTATACATTACGGTCTGGCGCATGCTGGTAACCAACGCGCAACTCAAACCAGGCGAGCACGTATTGATATTGGGCATCGGCGGCGGCGTCGCCACCGCCGCTTTGCAATTGGCGGCCCATATCGGCACACATATAATCGTCACTTCGAGCAGCGATGAGAAGCTGGAGAAAGCCAAGACGCTGGGCTCCGAGCACGGCATCAACTACAAAAACGCCGATTTCGCCAAAGAAGTGCGGCGGCTCACCGGTAAACGGGGCGTCGACGTCGTCGTCGATTGCGTGGGCGGCGATGGCTGGATTGGGAGTTTGGCGTCGCTGGCCAAAGGCGGAAGATTAGTCACCTGCGGCGCCACCGCCGGGGCCAATCCGCCCACCGACATCCGGCGGATCTTTTGGAATAGTCTCAAAATTTTTGGCTCGACTTTGGGCGCCCGCGCGGAGTTCCGGGAAGTGCTGAACTTCATGGAAGCGTCGCGCACCAAACCGGTCGTTGATCAGGTGTTTTCCTTACGCGATGCGGCCGCGGCGCAAAAACGCCTCGAAGATGGCAAGCAGTTCGGGAAAATCCTGCTGCGCATGGACGCATGAAGAACGGCTTGAATATTCCGCGTGGCCCCGGCGCCGCTCATCCTTAACCCAACATGCGCGTCATCGGAGGAAACGCCAGGGGCCGCCGGCTCAAAGTTCCCAAAGGCCGGGCGCTTCGTCCCACGGCCGCTAGGGTCAAGGAAGCGCTCTTCAACATCCTGCCCCGCGATCTTTCGGGGCTGAGATTATTGGACTTGTTCGCTGGAACCGGCAACGTGACGATCGAGGCGCTGAGCCGCGGCGCCGAAGAAGCCGTGCTGGTCGATGCTTCCAAGGAATCAGGCCGAGCCATTCGCGAGAACCTGCGCCGGCTCGGGCTGACGGATCGGGTCCGTCTACGGAGCATGCCGGTGGAGCGCGCGTTGCGGCAGTTGGAGCGGCAACATGAAGGATTCGATCTCATTTTCGCCGACCCGCCCTACGGGCAGAGGCTGGTTGAGCGCACCTTGAAGATTATCGCGCAGGGCTCGATCCTGCGTAACTCCGGCGTTATCGTCGCCGAACACGGTGTGCGCGACGAAGTCGCGGCGCGCTACGGCAGGCTGGAATTGCGCGACCGGCGGCGCTATGGCGACACGATGCTGTCGTTTTTCAACTGGCATAGTAACGAAAATACCGACACTAAGGAAATCAGCTAATGGCACGTGATAGCATCGCGATTTATCCCGGCTCCTTCGACCCCATGACCAATGGACATGTGGACCTGGTCAAACGAACCCTGCGCGTATTCGACAGGGTCATCATCGCCATCGCCATCAATCCCGAAAAAGACCGCTCCTTGTTTACCTTGGACGAGCGGCTCCAGATGGTCCGCGAAGTCTTCAAGGGAATGAAAGGACGTGTCCAGGCGGATTTTTTTCAGGGTTTGCTGGTGGATTACGCCGAGCGCAGGCGTGCCAAAGTTGTCATCCGCGGCCTGCGGGCGATTTCTGATTTTGAATACGAATTTCAAATGGCGATGATGAATCACCGGCTCAAACCGAAGCTGGAAACTTTATTTATGATGACCGGAGAGTCGGAGTTCTATATCAGCTCGCGCTTAGTGAAAGAAGTCGCGAGCCTGGGCGGAGACGTGACCGGGCTCGTGCCGCCCAACGTTTTCAAAAAGCTCGAAGCCAAGTTTGCCAAACAAGGATGAACCATGGCCAGACTCGCTCGACGAACCCACGGGATCAAACCATCGGTCACCCTGGCCATCGCCGCCAAAGCCGGCAAACTCCGCGCCGAGGGCATCGACGTTGCTAACTTTTCCGCCGGCGAGCCGGACTTCGACACGCCGGAGCATATCAAAGCCGCCGCCGTCGAGGCGCTGCGCCAGGGCATGACCAAGTACACCGACGTCAGAGGCATCGAGCCGCTGCGCGACGCAGTGGTGCAAAAGTACCAACGCGAATTCGGACTCAGCTACCGCAAGGAGGATGTCTTGGTGAGCTGCGGCGCGAAACATTCGATCTATAACGTCCTGCAAGCGGTCATCGACCCTGGAGACGAAGTCGTCATTCCCGCGCCCTATTGGGTTAGCTACTCCGACATGGCGCTGCTCGCCGGCGGAGTATCGAAGATCATCGCGACCAGCGAGACCACCGAGTTTCACATCACCGCCGATCAACTTGCCGCGATGCTCACGCCGCGCGTCCGGGTCTTTATCTTGAATAGCCCCTGCAACCCCACGGGCGCGACCTACGAGCGCGACGAATTGCTCGCCATCGGCCGGGTTTTGGAGAACCATGACTGTCTGATCATTGCCGACGATATTTACGAGAAAATAATTTACGACGGCTCCCAGTTCCACAACCTCGTGGCCCTCTGCCCCGCGCTGCGCGAGCGCACAATTATTGTCAATGGAGTGTCGAAGAGCTACGCCATGACCGGCTGGCGCATCGGTTACGCCCTCGGCCCCGCCGATGTAATCGGCGCGGCCGCGAAGATCCAAAGCCAGAGCACCTCCAATGCGACCTCCATCGCGCAAGCCGCCGCGCTGGAAGCGATCGGCGGCAAGCAAGACGAAGTCGCGATAATGGTCCGCGAGTTTCACAAGCGGCGCGCTGCCATCGTCGAGCGCTTGAACCGCATCGATGGCATCCGTTGTCTCAAGCCCCAGGGCGCGTTTTATGTGTTTCCGAATGTCAGCGGCTTGTTCGGCAAAAAAGCCAAGGGGACAATCTTGAACACGCCTTGCGACATCGCGGATTTCCTACTCGAAGAGGCAAAGGTCGCCGTCGTCCCCGGCGAAGACTTCGGTTCGATGGAGCATATCCGTTTTTCCTACGCGACGTCACTCGACGAAATCGATAAAGGCTGCGCACGCATCCGCGACGCCGTGGCTAAACTCACCTGACGGGGTTCAACGTTCAAGGTATCGGATAAGAATTCGAAGCACAGTATCCGGAACCTTGAACATTGAACCCGGAACCGAAGCCCTAGGGCTTGGGCCGCTGGCCGGTTTTTTTATAGTGATAATACTCCCGCACAATGCGCACGTGGTCGAAGACCACCGGATTGGGAGTTTCGTTCTCGCCATACAGCCGCGCGACCTTGGCGTCGTCGCCGCCCCGCGGGGTGCCATTCGCTGTTGCGATAAAAACAACCGAAACCGTATGGTGACGCGGGTCCCGGTTGGGGTCAGAGTAGGCGTGAAACTGTTCGATCAACTGGACATCGAGGCATGTCTCTTCCTTGGCTTCGCGAACCGCTGCGGACTCCAGGCTCTCGCCATAATCGACGAAGCCACCCGGCAGCGCCCAACCCTGGGGCGGGTTTTTCCGTTCGATCAAGACGATGCCGCCATCGCGAATTTCGATGATGATATCCACTGTCAGCAATGGATTGCGGTAAATCTCAGCCATTGCAATTCCCTACCTTGACTCCCTGCCCAACGCAAGGTACAAAGATCAATCCGATCATTGCCGCGGGGTGGAGCAGTCTGGTAGCTCGCAAGGCTCATAACCTTGAGGTCCCGGGTTCAAATCCCGGCCCCGCAACCAAATCTTTCAAAGCTTTTTCGGTAGCCTGTGCGAATTCTGTGCGATGGTTGGCGAGTCCCATCCTCGCACAGTAGTTCGCCTCGATCATCGCCGCGCTCGTTCCCGCATAATCCGCTATCGCTTTTAGGTTCTCGCCAGATTTGACCATCTCCGTTATAAACGTGTGCCTGGTC
>DASWHT010000021.1:0-5130 GCA_036398075.1 Binatia bacterium
TCAAAGAATTTCCGGAAAATTGAAAAGTCGTTTGCCCAACCGTCGCGCGCCATCTTTGGTGATAACCACCGTGTCGCCGCAGCGGATGGAATCGGGCGCGTCGCCCGGCATGGCGCCGGGCTTGAGCACGAAGACATTGCCTTCCAGCAACGGCAGATCCAAGTGCTTGGTGTAGGTGGCGGAACTATAGATATCACCGTCGACTTCGCCGGTGACCTGCGGCCGGTCCTCGCCGATGCCGCGGCCGTGGAGCAGCATGCCCTTGGGTGTGTGGCCCGACTCGCGCACGAGTTTGCGGTACAGCGCCACGACCTCTCTAAATGACACGCCGGGCTTCATGAATTTCACCAGCGCATCGAACACTTCGACGCTGGCGGCGAAGGCGCGTTTTAACTCCGGCGC
Organism: Binatia bacterium; assembly: GCA_036398075.1. GTDB lineage: Bacteria > Desulfobacterota > Binatia > UBA9968 > UBA9968 > DATACQ01. The sequence goes on from DASWHT010000021.1 coordinate 403, forward strand.
AATTTTTCCGAGAGCGGCTGCCTGCACCGTCTGCGCGATATAGCCGCCGTACTTGGCTTCCAGTTCCGTGTTGATCATGTCGCCGCTTTGCAGCCGGCGATGCGGCGCGATGCGGCTGGCCCAGGGCACGCCGGCGCCCGCGCCCCAGTGCGTCATCGAAGGGTAGTCACCGCCGTTGGCGATGATCGTCTGCCAGATGGCGGCGACCATCTCGTTCTCCATTACGCCGGGTCTGGCTTTCGCCAGAATCGCCTCGACGACCTTGTCAAGAATCTCCGCGGCTCGCTCTATCCAGGCGACCTCCTCAGGCCCTTTCACCGAGCGGGCGTCTTGCAGCAGCTCCGTGGCGTTCTCAAACTTTGCCTTGGGAAACGCTTCTGTTACTTTTTCGAGGATGCCGGCGACCACGGTTCCTTCGGGCGCGCGTAACAAGCCGCTCAAGCCGGCAACGCCGATGCGCGCCTGATCCAGCTGCAATTCCTTCAGGCGCGCGATTACCGGTGGACTCCATGCCCGGCGCGACGTACGGATGTCCGTGACCCAATCCTGCGCGATGTTCCACCATTCCACCTCATTGCCGCCGCGCACGAAGGCCGTGACGTCGCCGGACCACGGAAAGACAACCGCCACTTCCGTTTGGTGCCCGCCGATGTGCGTGAGGTAGCGAATGTCCGCTTGAAATTGATCCCAGTGGCTCTGATTGGGAAAACCGATGATCGCGTCGAGTTCTGCCTCGCGCATTCGCTGGCGCACCCGGCGCCAACGCCGTTCGCGTTCCCCATGGCTGAATTTCGGCAAGCCAAAGCCTCTTTCGCCGCTGTTGATCATCGTCCCACCGCCATCCTTCGAGAATGGCTAAGCTTATATGAGCTTCGTCGGGCCGCCGCAAGTCCAACTGGCCCCCGATCGTTCAAAGTTCAACGTTCAAGGTTCAAAGTTAGGGATAGTGGTTATGCGGTTCAATAAAGGTCCGGGATACGTTGAACATTGAACCTTGAACTTTGAACCGGCGAGATCCTTTATCCGGCCGCCCGGGGCTGGAATATCCGCAACCCTGGTGCTAGACTCCGCCCGTGTTTACCTGCGGCAAGACTTTAGGTTCGGCGGCTTTCAGACTCCCGCGCTAGTTCCCTTCGCTGGGGAAAAGGTATGCAATATCTCGCTATCTGCGAAGACGATCTCCTGTTTAACTTCCTGCGCAATGTCACCGCCGAACGGGCCGACCTGTTGTTCGTCGTCCAGGACAGCGCCGCGGCAAAGAAGATCAAACGCGCTGGTAGAAAAGCTCGCGATGGCGACCTCCTCAAAGAAGAAACGTACAAAAAACTTAAATTGCGCCACGTTGATCAAGCAATTGTTTTCCTCAGGGACGTCGAACGGCAAGAGCGCGTCTGTGAGTTATTGCGAGCCCTGGACAATAATATTCCGATACTCGCCTTGACGACAAACGGCGACGGGCACTCCGGCGACCCGCTGGTTCGTAGAATTCCTCTCCACAATATCTTCGAGGAGTTTTGCAGCACCGCGCTGCTCGACACGATTAATCGAAAAAAAGTCGAACGAATTCGCTCGCTCTTCCAGGATAAAGAAAAAGTCCATATTTTACTGCAGCATGATCCCGACCCCGACGCCATCGGCAGCGCGCTGGCGCTCAGGGAACTGCTCGGTAGAAACCGCGCGACCACCCCAATCGTCACCTTCGGTGAGGTTACCCGTCCCGAGAACCTCGCGATGATTCACTATCTCGACGTGCAAATCGACCAGATTGAGCCCGATGACCTGCACAAGAATGGCGCGGGCCTGGCTATGGTGGACGTGTCGCCGCCTTATTTCAGCCAACCGCTGGGGGAAGTCGATCTGGTTGTGGACCATCATCCCAAACGAACAGCGTTCAAGGCGCACTTCACCGATCTTCGAACCCCGTACGGCGCTACCTCCACGATTTTCACCGAGTACCTGCGCGCCATCGGCATGGAGCCGTCGCAGAGATTGGCCACCGCGCTCCTCTACGGGATCAAAGTCGATACGTTGTTCCTCGAACGCGGCAGCATCCTCGCCGATTTGAGCGCGTTCTCTTACCTCTATCCGCTCGCCAATAAAGCCCTGATCGCGCGCATCGAGAGGCCGGCATTGCCGCGCGAAGATCTGGGAGCCCTGGGCCGGGCGCTCAGCCGCTTGCAGCTGGATAACGGGGTCGCCGTCATTCACATGGGCGAGGTCAGGCGCGAGGACGTTATTCCGCAGATGGCGGAATTTTGCCTGCAGATCGAAGGGGTCGATTGGGGCATTGTGTCGGGGTTGGTCAAGGACCGCGTAGTCATTTCCGTGCGCAACGTTGGCCACGTGAAAAGCGCCGGCGAGATCATGAAACGACTCTATGACGACATCGGCAGCGCCGGCGGCCATCGCATGATGGCCAAGGCAGTGGTGCCGCTGGAACGCTTCAGGGAAAAGTTTGGCGAGGTGAGCGAGAAGGCCATCCGCGACGCCATGCTGCCGCTGATCGTCGAACGCGATCAGCAGGCTCAAAATGAATGAGGAGCGCGGCACTTTTCGCGAAATCGAGCACACCGCCGACCTCGGTATCGAAATAACCGCCGCTGATTTGCCGGGGCTGTTCGCCGCCGCGGGCGAAGGTCTCTTCTCGCTGATCGCCGACCCGGAAAATATCGACCCACGCGACCAGGTCGCCGTCTCGGCGGTTGGCGCCGGCCCCGAAGAGCTGCTCCACGCATGGCTGCGGGAATTGTTGACCCAATTCAACCTTGACGGGTTCGTCGGCAAGACCTGTGTTGTCGAGCGCTTGACGGATGGGCGGGTCGACGGCGTCGCGCACGGCGAGACCTTGGACCTGTCACGGCACCGCTTTCGCACCGAAATTAAAGGCGTGACCTACCATGACTTCAAGGTTTGGCAAGAAAACGGCGCCTGGCATGCGCGGGTGATTTTTGATGTCTGAATGACGGTATATGGACTCTAGACGAAAACGCTCCTCCTGTCGGTGATCAAGATGCCTGGAGAAGAGATAAAACTTGACCGCATTGAGGAATTTCTCTGGCAGATTCCTAAGCAGGGTGGGATGAGAGTGCCGGGGCGTATCTACGCCACGGAAAAGCTCATGTCCGGTCTAAAATCGGACAATAGTTTGCGGCAAGTGATGAACGTCGCCCATCTGCCGGGTATCGTCGGGTATTCTCTCGCCATGCCCGATATTCATTGGGGCTATGGTTTTCCCATCGGCGGCGTGGCGGCGCTGAGCATCGACGACGGTGTGATTTCCCCGGGCGGCGTGGGCTACGATATTAATTGCGGGGTGCGCCTGGTGAAGACCAGTTTGGTCTTCGAAGATGTAAAAGACCGGCTGGGCAGCATCGTCGATGCGATTTTTTCGCTTATTCCCTCCGGCGTCGGCTCCGAAGGCGCGATCCCGAAACTCTCCAAGCAAGATGAAAAGCGGCTTTTGCGCGACGGCGCGGGCTGGGCGATCAAAGCAGGCTACGGGCGCAACGAAGATCTTTCCTACATGGAAGAGGGTGGACGGTTGGCGGGGGCGGACGCCGATCTCGTCAGCGACCGCGCGCTGGAACGTGGCCTTAAGCAGGTTGGGACTCTCGGATCGGGCAATCATTTTCTTGAGATCGGCCGCGTTGAAGAAATATATCTGCCCCAAACGGCGGACGCGCTGGGCCTGTTCGCGGGCGAGATCGTCGTATTGATCCACACCGGTTCGCGGGGCTTGGGTTACCAGGTTTGCGAGGACTCGCTCAAGGTCATGAGCAAAGCGATGGCCAATTACCGCATCGAGCTGCCCGACAGGCAACTCGCCTGCGCGCCGATTCGATCACCGGAAGGGCAAGATTATCTAGCGTCGATGGCCGCGGCCGCGAATTATGCCTGGGCCAATCGCCAGGTCATCATGAGCCAAGCCGAGAAGGCATTCATGCAAGCGCTAGGCATTGGACCGAAGGAGCTAGGCTTCTCTCTCATCTACGATGTTTGCCACAACATCGCGAAGATCGAGGAACATGTTGTCGATGGCAAGAAGCAGCTGCTTTGCGTGCATCGCAAAGGCGCAACGCGCGCCTTCGCTCCGGGCCACCCGCAAATCCCCGCGGCATATCAAGACATCGGCCAGCCGGTGCTCATACCCGGCGACATGGGTCGCTATTCGTATCTGCTCGTCGGCGCGGATGCCGCCATGGAGAAAACCTTCGGCAGCACCTGCCACGGCGCCGGCAGAATGATGAGCCGCGCGCAATCGAAGAAGCAGAGCCAGGGCATCAACATCGACCAGGAGATGGCGCGACGCGGAGTCGTCGCCCGTTATCGAGGGCGCGGCACCATGGCCGAGGAGATGCCCCACGCCTACAAAGACGTCGCCGACGTCGTCGAGACCATGGATCTCGCCGGCATTTCGAAACGGGTAGCGCGCTTTCGGCCGGTCGGCGTCGTCAAAGGCTGAGACGCCGCGTTCCATAGGTTCCAGTCGTACCAAACGTTTCAATCGTTCAAGGCGATTGCCGGATGTTACCCACATTTGAAACGGCTGGAACGTTTGGAACTATTTGAACTTCCCGCCCGACGTTGATTTGACAACCCGCCCCGGCCCGCGATACGTTCCATCTAATGATTACGATCAAGGGGGGCGGGTATGGATTTCACTAATATGAACCAAAGGATCGGCGAGGCGCGGGAGCAAAAAATCCGCAACAGCCATCTCTTCGGCAC
>DASWHT010000022.1:0-2767 GCA_036398075.1 Binatia bacterium
TTCATGCCGTTTGACGAACCTGTGTCCGATGCCCATAGACTGATAGACGCTAAAAAGCACGACCAGGAAAGCAAGGGCAAGCTTGATGGCCAATTGGTAGCCTAGTTGTTGGACGAAGGTCTCACGGTAAGCTGCTTTGAGCTCGGTCAACTGGAACGCGCCGCTAAAGAGCAACACGCCAAGGGCGCCCACCTGGAGCGGATTGTAGAACTTTAGGCCGCGGGCTAAGAACCGCGCTTTGTCTTCGTGATCCTGGAGGGTGGCCACCGCCGGCAGCAGAACAAACCAGAATCCGAGCACCGCTCCAAGATAGACGACCAAGGAGAAGACGTGAAGCCAGGAGTTGAGCATAGGAGCGAGAGATCAAGCCCAGGTGAACCGCGCCCCTTTTTTGACCGGCCGCCCGGGCGCATCGTAGGTTTCGCCGATGGCTTCAAGTTGCTCGCGTATCAGCGCGAGTTCCTTATGTTGGCGGGTTTCGAAGGACTGGGCTTCTTTGGCGCGCCGTTCGTTGAACTCAGCCAGCTCTCGCGCTCGGCGGTCAATGAATTCGTTTTGCTCATGCTCCCATTTGGCATAGGAGTCTTTCAAAAGGGTGCGGATTTGAAAATTGAGGTTATCCCGCACCACTATCGATTTATAGCAGTGGGGACAGAAGATCACGTTGCCGATCATAAAGTTGCTCACAGGCTCGTCGTGGGTTTTGTCGCACTTGAGACAACGGAGTGGAATCTTCCAGGAGTCGATTGGGGGCAGCGGCACAAAATTGACTTCCGGTTCGGCGCAGGCGACCGCCATCGCTACCGGAGCAGCGGCGCTTGCCGCCGTGCCCCGAGCGGAACCCTGACTTGGAGCTGCTTTTGCCACTGCCTGCTCGCCGCTTTTTCCTTGCCCCTTGCGGAAACGCGACTCATAAGTGTCGTCGAACTGGATTTCTGGGTGGACGACGCGGGCGCGCGCGATGAGCGCCTCTTCGCTTTCGATATTATTAGGGTCTGTAACGCAGCAGTCCACCGGACAGACGGCGGCGCAGGCTTCATAATCGTGAAAACCCACGCACTCGGTGCACAATTGGGGATCGATGACAAAAACGGGGTCGCCCTGCGAAATGGCGTTGTTGGGGCACTCCGGCTCGCAGGCGCCGCAGTTGATGCACTCGGCCGTAATCATGGTTGCCATGAACTCGATCCTCCTAAAAATTCCGGTGCAAACGCGATTGGCCCAAAAACGCAAATATCTTAGATGAAAAAACCTGGGGTTGCAAATCGGGTTTGTCTAACCGGCGCGCGCGATTCGCTTGAATGCTTTCAGAAATGACCGCTGCTTCGAACCGGCAATTTAATGTTGGCACTTGCGGCTATTCTTACCCGGGCGGACCGCCGCGGGGTTGGGACGAGATATTTTATCCGAAGGCGGTCGGGCGCCGCCTCAACGAACTGGAGTTTTACGCCTCGTATTTCAATTTGGTGGAGATCAATTCGACGTTTTACCGCCCGCCCAAGCCAACAATGACGCGCGCCTGGGTGTCGAGAACCTCGGACGATTTCAAATTCGCCGTGAAAGCTTGGCAGAAATTCACGCACGCCATCCGGCTGGGCGGAGAATCCAATGAGCTTCGACCCTGGGAGCCGCTTGAAGCCACTGACGTGGAGTTGTTTTCCGGCGCGTTGATGCCTCTGGCGGAAGCAGGCAAGCTTGCAGCGCTGCTGTTCCAATACCCCGCTGGTTTCCATTTCGCCCCGGAAAATGTCGAGCGCATCGAGCGCACGCTGGAAGCCTTCGCCGGATTTCCCAAGGTCCTTGAACTGCGGCACCGAAGCTGGAGCGATCATGAGACTCAAACCCGCAAAATGCTAGACTCGCGGGCCAGCGCCTGGGTGTTTATCGACGAGCCTAAATTTGCTTCATCCGTGCGGCAAGATATCGATGCTCACGGCGACGTGGCGTATCTGCGTCTGCATGGACGAAATAGCCGCAAGTGGTGGAAACATGACGAGGCGTGGGAGCGCTATGATTATTGCTATTCGCGCGCTGAAGTGCGGAGACTTGCCGCCAAACTCAAAGAGCTGGCCGCCCGGTCGCCCAACGCCCAATTTAACGTGCTCTTCAACAATCACGCGCGCGGCCAGGCCGTAGCGAATGCGCTCATGTTGAAAGCTGAATTAGATCCGGATGCGCCGCGGAGCGCGCCACGGTCCATGATCCAACGCTTTGCCGATCTCAGTGATTTCGCGGCAGGCTAGCGTCCTGTTTCTGAAGTTCACTACATAATTCAATCTCCCGGTGCAACGTAACGAAGCTTTGTTACCGACCACCAGTAATTCTTACACGCCTGTTCAAGTCCGTCTCCCGATCAACTGAGAAAGAATAATCACTTAGCTTTGCCCGGCTCGCTGGCATGGAGGTTGCTCCATTCGAACGGGATGGAATCGAAAGTCTCACAAGTGGTTTAGAGCGACAGCGCGATCGGCGATAGAAGAAGAATAAGACGATAGCGAAGCCAGTGGCAAAAACAGTCAAATAAAGGAGTATTAAGATGAATAACGCGAAAAGCATGATGGCAGCGGCAATTTTAAGCGCGGCGCTGATATTGCCGGTGCTTCCCGCCCTAGCGGAACAAGATGGTCATCGGGAGAATCCCGGCCAGCACAAGGGTTGGGAGAAAAAGCATCACGGCTGGGAGAAAGGCCAGGACAAAAAATGGCACGGCAAACACAACGATGGCGATCGCAACCGTGGGCGGCGGCGTGCGGATTACCGAAGACGC
>DASWHT010000023.1:0-2291 GCA_036398075.1 Binatia bacterium
CTGTTCCATGCGTTCCAATCGTTCAAACCGTTCAACACGTCGGAGAGATGAGGTTTCAAACGATTTAAAGCTTGGGTTGACGGTTTGAACGTTTTGAACTTATTGAACGGCTTGAACAAGTTAGAATTCTAATGGAATACACAACTCTCGGTAGAACCGAATTGAAAGTGAGCGTTGCTGGTCTCGGTTGCGGTGGGCCGAGCCGTCTCGGTCTGCGCGATGCCTCGGATTCCACCGACCACGCCGTCGCCTTGATCAGGCAAGCCCTCGATCTCGGCGTAAATTTTCTCGATACCGCGCAAACCTATGGCACGGAATCCGTGATCGGCCAAGCGCTCAAGGGTAGGGCGCGCGAAAAGCTCGTTATTTCGACAAAGAAAACGCTTCCACCGCCGGCTCATCCGAATCCGGAGGAAGAAGTGCGCGTGGGGCTAGAGCAGAGTCTCAAGCAGCTGGGCACCGATTACATCGATATATATCACCTGCACGGCGTCGAACCAAACAACTATGATCACGCCAAAAAAAGGTTGATGCCGGCGATGCGGCGGCTCAAAGAGCAAGGCAAAATCCGTTTCATCGGTGTTACCGAGGGCTTCGTTGAGGACCCACGGCACCAGATGCTTCAGGACAGTCTCAAGGAAGATCTCTGGGACGTTGTCATGGTGGGGTTCAGCCTGCTGAATCCCTCCGCGCGCAAGACCGTATTTCCACTGACGCGGCAAAAGCGCGCAGGCATGCTTAATATGTTTGCCGTGCGCCGCGGGTTGAGCCAGGCGCAACGGCTAAAGGCGATGGTCGCCGAATTGGTAAAGACGGGCGCAATCGCGCGCGGCGCGGTGAACCCGGATGACCCGCTGGATTTTGTTCTGAGAGACAGTGGCGCGGCGACGTTGCCGGAAGCGGCCTATCGTTTTTGCCGCCATGAGCCTGGGGTCGATGTCGTTCTGACCGGCACGGGCAACCCGGCGCATCTGCAAGAAAATATCGCGGCGATTCTGAAACCGGCGCTGCCGCGGCCGGTCCTCGATAAACTTGAAGAGCTTTTCGGCAAGCTCGACCATCTGACGGGAAATTAGCTCGACCGACGACGCGATCATTGCACAACTCAGGAGGAATTCATGGACGTAAAAACAACCAAGCAAGTGCACGCGGAACTGGCGATGCACAGCGTGCGCTTCGCGAAAGATGAACAGGGGCGGCGCAAAGGGCAGGATGTGTTGTTCAAATGGCCGGATATAGAAAAACAATTGGGCGAGCATAAGCATATCTATGTCGTCGATGCGCGCTTGGGCTCGAACAATCATACGCACCGATTGTGGTACGACGTAATCCCGCCGCACACCGAAGAAGGGCAGGACTGGCGCACCCTCGGCCACCGACATACCGTCGAAGCGATAATTTATTTTCTAAAAGGCAAAGGGCACAGCATCATCGACGGCGTGCGTTATGACTGGGGTCCGGGCGACCTGCTGAGCGTGCCGATGTTCTCCTGGCACCGCCATATAAATGACAGCGACGAGCCGGTGCTGCGGATCGCGTCCACCACGGGGCCGCTGTCGTTGGCGTTGGGCCAGGCGGTGTACGAAGATGAACGTTATCCTGAGTTTTGGATTTACGCGCAGGAAGGCGAAGATATGCGCAAAACGCTCATTCCCGGCGGCGGCGGGCAGATCGAAAGCGCCAAGGTGGCGAACAACCGCGCCGCGGAGCTTTACGCGGAGCAGGTGGCCTTCGCGATGCACGAAGAACAGTTGCGGCGCAAGAGTAAGGTTCTGGTGAAACAAAAGGATCTGGTGTTCGAATCGACGGCAATGGGGAAGGTGGCGTTCGTCGTCGATCCACGCATTGGTTTTCACAGTAAGGCGCTGGGCGTTGTGATGGCGGAGATTGCGCCGGGAAAACGCTCGGGAGCGCATCGCCATTTATACGATGAAATCGACCTCATCGTCGGCGGCAAAGGCAAGGTCATCGTTGAAGACAAGGAATACGCTTTCGATACGCTGGATGTTCTTTCGATTCCCGTGTTTCAGTGGCACCAGTACTTTAACACAGGCCCCGAACCCTTGCGGATTCTGGGCATCAACACGCGGATCGCCATGGACAATTTGGGTTTGTCATTAACTCATCAAGGCGAGCACGCCGATTGAGCGCACCCTTCGACAAAGCTCAGGGCGATCGGCAAGATCTTTGAGTCTTTTTTCAGCAGCCTGCTGAATGGTGCGCGCAAGGAGGGTGGCAAAATGCAAATGAGAGCAATCCAGTCGAAGCTTCTGGCGGCCCTGGCGATCCTC
>DASWHT010000024.1:0-3052 GCA_036398075.1 Binatia bacterium
CAAGGCGCGGTGCAGATTTCGCGAGGCTCGCTCGGCGTGTCGGTGCCGATGCGCGAGAGCGTCCGGTTGTTCGATGAAATTTCGAGCCGGTCGGGCCGGCCGGTGATCTGGCAGAGCATCGCGCAGCGCTGGGACAAGCCCAATGAATGGCGCCAACTGTTGGACTTGGCGAAAGAGTCTCTGGACCGTGGCGTCCAGTCTTATCCGCTTTGCAACGCGCGGCTGTTCAACAACCGACTGACCATGAAAAACGCTCAGGTGTTCGACGACCTGCCGACTTGGAAGGCGATTCTATTTTTGCCCCTCGAAGAACGTATCAAAGCGATCCGCGACCCGGAGACGCGCAAGAAAATGCGCTATGAAGCAGTGGAAGAAAAGCAGTCGTCGCGCTTCTCGCGGCGCTGGGATTTGGTCTACTTGATTCATGCGGCGACCCCGGCGAACAAACATCTGGAAAAGAAAAGCGTGGCGGAGATCGCAAAGCTGCGCGGCCAAGACGTTATCGACGCGTTCCTCGATCTCTCATTGGAAGAAAATTTGGACACTGAGTTCCAAACTTCCAGCACTAATGGCGATGAGGCGGCCGTGGCGGAGATCATTCGTAGCCCGTACGTGCTGGTCGGTCAGTCCGATGCCGGCGCGCATTTGATCTACGACGCGGGCTTTGGCTACGCAACGCGCCTGCTTGGTTATTGGGTAAGGGAGAAGAATATCATGAGCCTCGAAGAAGGCGTGCGCAAGCTGACCTTCATGGTGGCTTCGATCTTTGGCCTGACCGGTCGTGGTCTGCTACGCCCGGGAATGGCGGCCGATTTGGTTGTCTTCGATCCGGCGACCATCCGCGAATGTGAACCGGAAATGGTTCAAGACTTGCCGGCGAATGAGAAGCGCTTTATCCAGAAAGCAGTCGGTATCGAAATGACCATCGTCAACGGCGAAGTCTTGGTAGAAAAAGATGCGCCCACAGGCGCTCTGCCGGGCAGGGTGCTGGGTAACGGCAGCGGCGCGGCGCTGCAAGCAGCCGCGGCATAGCGGCAACCGAAGAAGATAGTTAACCGCAAAGGCCTGTCCTGAGCGAAGTCGAAGGAACGCAAAGAAAAGGGGATTAACCACAAAGGCACGAAGGACACGAAGTAGGGGACGATCGCGACCGTCCCTTACTCCAAACCCTTCGTGCCTTCGTGGTGATTTTTTTTCTTCTGGCTCAAGTTTGGTTGCGGCTTTGCCGCGGTAGGGTCATGGTAGCTAAAGGAGTGCGAAATTCATGTACTACGGCGCGCGGGGAATCGTCGGTTTAGTCAAGCCAACCTACCGGCCAGGTTCGATGGAGAGTTTCATCAAGCTTATGCCGGAGGGAGTGGGGTTTATTCCCGCTCATGCCGGCATCCGTGCCGGAAACGAGAAGGAGCTGCAAGAGGCCTTGTCCGTGGCCGAAAGAAAGGTCGCGCGCTTGGCCGAGCTGGGCGTCGATGTCGTCATGATTATGGGGGCGCCTCCGACCATGGTGCGCGGCCACGGCGCCGACCGCGAGATCGCGAATTCGCTCACGCAGAAATATAAGATTCCCGTAACCGTGGCGACTATTGCCCAGGTGGATGCCTTTCGCGCCTTGGGACTGAAGAGTCTGGTCGGCATAACCTATTTTCAGGATGACATGAATCAACGGTTCGCCAAGTTTCTCGAAGACGACGGCTTTCAAATCAAAGCTATGAAAGGGCTCGAAGTTCCTTTCAAAGACGCCGGTAAGATCGCGCCCGAGGCGATCTACAATTTCGCCAAGAAAGTTTTTATCCAGCATGGTCCGGTGGATGGAATTTATATGCTCGGCGCGGGTTGGCATAACCTGCCGGTGATCGAAATGCTCGAAAAGGATTTAAAAACCACCGTGGTATCGAGCATTCCGGCGCAAGTCTGGGCGACCAAGAAAATTCTCCATCTCAATGAACCGGTCACCGGTTACGGACGGTTGTTGGCGGAGATGCCGTAGGGGGATGGGGGAATGCAGTGCTGGAGTAATGGAGTGATGGCGAAAATTCGAACGCTGGCCGCAATAGTAGTTTTATTAATGACGTCCAGTGCTTTTGCGCAGGATGTGAAGACTCTTGCCGAAGCGGAAGGCAAGATGATGTTCTATGCGTCCTTTAACGCCAACGATTCCAAGACCCTGATCGATGGTTTCAAGCAGCTTCACCCGAAGATCGACGCGACCTTTTACCGCGCCACCGATGCCCAGTTGATGGAACGCATTCTCACCGAGGGACGCGCGGGGCGCAATCTCTGGGATGTAATGATGTCCTCGAGCTTCTACGGCCACAACATGAAGAAGCGCGGAATGCTTGCCGCCTATGATTCTCCGGAACGAAAATTCTACCGCGAGGGTTACAAAGATCCGCAAGCGGCCTGGACTTCGATCTACACCAATTACGCGGCCCTCGGATTCAATACTCGTACCGTGGCGCGCTCGAGCATTCCCAAGTCTCACGCCGATCTACTCAAGCCGGAGTGGAAGGGAAACATCGGCATCGATAGCCGCGCCTATGAATGGTTCGGCACCATGGTGAAGGCGATGGGCGATGAGCAAGGCCTCGGCTACATGCGCGAGTTGGCGAAGCAAGTTCAACTGCGCAACGGCCGGACGCTTCTCGCGCAACTGGTGGCCGCCGGCGAGTTCAAGGGCGCGCTCACGGCCTATTCCCAAACCTTCGAACAGATGAAGCCGGCCGGCGCGCCGGTGGATTGGGTATATCTCAATCCGGTGTTTGCCAACATCCATCCGGTGGGACTCTCCGCCAAGGCGCCCCATCCTAACGCGGGCAAACTCTTTATCGATTTTGTGCTGTCGAAACGCGGTCAAGAGCTGATTCGCGGCATGAATCGTATTCCTGACCGCACCGACACGCCGCCGGAGCAGGCGCGCTTCATCGAAGGGGTTAAACCGGCCTTCGCGCCCACGGAAGTGTTCGAAGCGTTCGAGCGCCACGCCAAGATTTTCCACGACATCTTCGGCGGGCGCTAGTCACTTTGGCGCGGTCTCACCACGAAGGCACGAAGG
>DASWHT010000025.1:0-3414 GCA_036398075.1 Binatia bacterium
GCGTTTGCCAAAGCGGTCCACGGCGATCCAGATCATCTTCCGATTCTCGTTTCGTGGCCCGGCCCAGACATGACGGATGGCGAACGGTAGTTCGGGATACTTGAATCCGTAACCGCCGTGGAAGTGCCACATATGCCAGAGTCCCGCGCCGGCTTTTTGCGCCATCTTGATGCCGTCACCGGTATTGCCCAAAAATACCGGATATACCGGCTGGGCTTCGAAGTATTGAAGCTTCATGGCGTCATCGTTCTCATACCCGCCGCAAGCCAAGATCACGCCCTTGCGCGCTTTGATGTTAATAGGATTGCCGTTCTGCTCCGCCTTGAGTCCGATCACCGCGCCCTCGGGGCTCATCACCAATTCTTTGGCCGGCGCGGAGAGCATCACTTCGATCGCACGCGCGTTGACATTGTCGTAGACGACTTTGAAAAGCCGCGCGCCGCCGCGCAGTCCCTTGGCCCAGGGGAATTCCGAATAGGCGGCGAAGTCCTTCAACTTGATCGAGTCGATATCCCTGGTGCCGGGGAAAGGGTAGGTGCCGTGGCCGCGGGTCTCGGTTTTGGTCGGCTCGGTGCCGCTGACCTTGGCAAGCTCCGTAACCCAGTCGATCACGCCGACCATTTCCTCGGCCATTTTTCGCAGTATGTCGTCGGGAGTTGTGCCGTTGCAGGTGCGTTTGAGATACTGAAAAGCGCCTTCGGCGTTGTGAGCGAAAGCGATGCCGCCACCGGAAAGAATCGAGATGCCGCCGGGGTGCGGCATTTTCTCCATTACTAACACCTTCGCTCCGGCGTCGTGCGCGGTGATCGCGGCAATCCCGCCGGCGGCGCCGAAACCGACGACGATGACGTCTACTTCTTTGTCCCAGGTGTTCGCGTTGGTTGCCATTCCAAAAATTCCTTTGCGATTGTGGGTTAAGCTTCCGGTTTCCTTCCCCTTGACGGGGAAGGACTAAGGAAGGGGCGATCTTGATCGCTCACCGGCACCCCTATCCTAACCTTCCCCCGTCGAGGGGGAAGGAATCGGATAGGGTCATGCGAATATTGTAAGTTCTCATCGAACATGAAGCAGTGCGGTTGCTCCGCACACCCATTACTCCAACACTCCAATACTCCATCACTCCATTTCTCCAATTATTACAACCGTTCCTCCAGCCAGTCCAGCATATACGGCACATTATGCGCCCAGTAGTCGTGGCTGCAATGAATCCTGCCGCCGTCATTCGGGTCGTCGTAGATTTTTAGGGTTTTGTCTTTGGCGGCGATCTCGTCGAATAGCCGCTTGGCGCCATCAATCGACATCAGCGTGTCTTTGGCGCCGTGGGTAATGAGCGTCGGGCAAGTGATGTTCTTGGCGACTCCCGCCATGGTGAAATCTTGCAAAAGCCTGCGCGCGTCCTGGTGGCTGACGCCGCCCAACAATCTTTGGCAAACCGGCTGCAAGTGCGCGCAAAAGTCGTAAAGGTCGTCGAGCACGCTGTAACAACCGCTCCAGGCGATCAGCGCTTTGATGCGCGACTCGAACGCCGCCACGCGGGGCGCATAATAGCCCGCCATGCTGATGCCGAGCAGGGCAACGCGATTCGGGTCAACTTCGGGCCGCGCGACCAAATAGTCAATGCACGCTTTTCCCGGCACCTCATAATCCGGTCTCGTCTTGATCCCCTTGAGGTAGATCGAAGAACCGCGGCCCGGTGTGTCGACGAGCAACATGGCCCAGCCGCGGTCGAGCATCTGTTTGCCGCCGAAGTAGATTTCTTCGGCATAAGCGTCGGCGCCCCCGAGAAATAAAACCGCCGGCCACTTGCCCGGTTGCGGATTGGCCGGATGACAGAAATAGCCGTCGTATGCTTCGCCGCCGCAGCGAATCGAGGCGACTTCGATATTTGGTTCGTTGAGCTTCGCCGCGGCACGGAAGTTCTCTTGCGCTTTGCGGAAGCGCTCGGCGCGCTTCGGTTCCTCGGCAATCGTGAGCAGCACGTCGGACATGCGGTAATAGTTACTAGCATGGAAAAAATTTTGCTGCGCCGTGCGCAGGTGTCCTGACGCTAAAGCTTCTTTGGCTCGGGCTTCCGTCCTGTGCGCGAGTTCCCACCACGCCCTTTCCCAAGCGTTTTTATCACCGGCGTCGACGCTCTGCATCGCCCTGGCGATGTCGAACACGTCGGCGCCGCCCTGCTGCGCCTGGGCAACCAGGCGCAGTGTGTGGCCGCCGAACGGATGAGCGGGAAAAAGAAAATCGAACATAGAGCCTCCCGGGCGCATTGACTGGCGGATTCAAACCGCCGGATTCGATAATTGGTCTTATGGGTAATCCAAAAGAACAAAGGAAACAAGCCGATGACGCAGGAGTGCACCCCCGCAACAGGCTCGCCGCCGCGCCAAATTGTTGGCTGGCAAGAATCAGCTTGACAGTCTTGCACCGGGTTGGTAGCGTTTCGGCAGACGGCTCCTTCGGCTTTGAGTTCGTGTAGTGTCTCTTAAATCGGGGGGACTTAATTACACGTCATTCCGGCCAACCCCCGCGAAAGCGGGGGGC
This sequence comes from Binatia bacterium, assembly GCA_036398075.1. Taxonomy (GTDB): domain Bacteria; phylum Desulfobacterota; class Binatia; order UBA9968; family UBA9968; genus DATACQ01. Next base: position 2,539 of record DASWHT010000025.1, read on the forward strand.
GAGCCGGAATCCAGGACCCTCTCTTTGTCTCTCCCTTTGTAGGGGACGGTCGCGACCGTCCCTTACGGTGGGGGATCTGGATTCCCGCTTTCGCGGGAATGACGACAGAGGGCCTTCCGGTTATGCGACCGAATTTTGAGACAATACGCTAGAACCGCAATCCGGAGCTTTGCAGCGTAAAACACGGTCTTCGAGAGAGATAGTCACGGCAGAAAGCCGGTTGCATTTGCGTCGCGGCGCAATGGGGTGACTGGCTTTTTTGATTTGACGGACCGCAGAGGAGGCTCAGATGGCAACCTATATCGCTCTCGTGAACTTTACCGATCAGGGTATACGTTATATCAAGCAAACTACAGAAAGAGCTAAAGGGCTGGTGAACGCGGCTGCTAAGATGGGCGTCACCATTAAAGATATTTATTGGACGATGGGCCCCTTTGATGCTTTATTTACGGCCGACGCGCCGGATGATGAAACGATGACTATTTTAGCAATCAGCTTGGGCTCCTTGGGAAACGTGCGAACCCAGACGATGAGGGCGTTCTCCGCGGAGGAGATGAATAGCATCGTTGGCAAGCTTCCAAGGATGGATATAATTTCCGCAAAGTGAAACCGCTAACAGGGGGAGGAATCGCCATGGCGAAAGTCGATCTCTCAATCGCAATTGGAGGCGCAGCCGGCCAGGGAATCGCCACACCCGGTGATATCCTGGCCAGAATCTTCGTTCGCCGCGGACTGCACTTAAACGCCTATAATGCGTACCAGTCGATCATTCGCGGCGGCCACATTTTCCTCACGCTTCGCACCAGCGATGCCCCGGTTCTCAGTTTCGGTGACAAGCTCGACATTTTGATTCCCCTCAATCAGGACACGATGAAT